>NZ_JARXHY010000025.1 GCF_031127815.1 Pelagicoccus sp. SDUM812003
CTAATGCCTTGTTGGTGGGAACGGATTTTATTGAGGGGGTAGAGCGAACTTGTAGGAAGGTTTTGATCAGGTCATAAGATGGTATGGGGCGACAAGTATTGTTCATGTATTCTTGATGTGGAATAGGAAGGCTTTCGGAGGTGGAAGAATGCCAATCATCGGTATGTTTGTGATGTAAGGAAAATAATTAATCGTGCCCATCGGTTGTATTTGTGTTTTCCTTGTTTTTTCTGAGATCGTGTTGCCAACTCTTAAGCTTTAAATGTATGCGAGTGCTGAAAAGTAGTGGTAAAGTATACGTGTGATGTATTGCGGTTGAGTGGAATCAAAGGGCGGATTGTTTTTTTCTTTTCGTTCTACCCCTAAAGGATTTGATTGGGAATATAGAGGTCTTTGCGATTAGGTGTACCATTCTTTTGGTAGTTTTAGAGTTGGGAAATCTGTGTTGTCTGCATCGAGGGGATGCGGGAATTGCTTCGTTGGAACTGCTTTCGCAATTCGCCTTCGATCATAAAAAGTAAATTCAATTAACGGCGGTATCCTGATGCCTTGCTTCGCGAAAACTGGTCGGCAGTTGTTGGGGTGCATGTGAACGCAAGCGTGGGTAGATAATATTTTTTCGAACACGCGAGATGCTATGCGGTAAAAGGGCCTGTTCCAGAGTTGATCAAGATAATGAAATTCTACGACAATAATCCTAAACTTTGACATTCCTTCGGGTGAAATGTTTAATATTGTTTCGTATTCGGCGCCCTCAATGTCCATCTGCAATAAGAGGTCCGAATTCAAGGGTGGCTTTAATAGTGATATGCATTTGTCGATCGTTATGTATGTTTCGTCGTTGTAGGAACCGACATGCTTTTTTAAAAAAGAGAAGTTTGGGTGATTCGATGGTGGTTGGTCCACGGTTCGATCAGCCAACATTACTTTCATTCCTCTCTCTGCACAATCGATTTCGAAGTCCGAAACGGTGCTAACGCCCGGAGAAATGCAGGCGTAAATGTCCTTGAGGTCGTCGGGTACAAGGTATCCTCCGTCGCAGCTGGGACCAAGGCGTATTAGGTTCTTCTCAGCGGAGACTGGTCTTAAAAGACGTAATAGGTTCTCGATATCCCGCTTCTGTGTCGCTACAGTCGGAAACCCTCGTACGGGACCGAGTAGTTTAGAGCATATGTTAGTTGCAAGTGTTTTGAGGGTGCGATTCATTTGCTTTGTCTTTCTTGACCTATGATATTCACGTTTCTTGTTGTCTGTATTCCCTATACTGTAGAGGTCGTCTTTTAGTGTCGCTCAAGTCTTTTGTGTTTGGTTGGGTTTCGTTGCCGACTGAACTGCCGATTATGAATGCAAGGCCAATCCATAAGGGTTTAACGAGGAAGTAAGTTTGAGAGGATATGATTAGGAAAAAGAATATAATTAGGAGTGGTGGTTTTGACTGCCTTGGAGCGCGATGCACAAAAGAAAGATAAACGATGAAGAGTACTAGAAACAGACTGCTTGCTCCAATTATGCCAGAGCCATACAATGCCCTTAGGATTTCGTTGTGAGGGTTTTCAACGAAGTATCCTCTTCCTAGTAGGAAGCTCGTTGTGTCCTCAAGCCATCCTGCAAGGCTTGATGATATTAAATCAATTCTGTGGCTGTCGGTACTGGTACCGGCATTGGAGATTCTGAATACTAGGGACAGTAGCAAATTTGGAGCGGTTAGAAGTATAAAGGCAGCTATTGAAAAGGGGATGATTGCGACAAGTAAGCTTCGAAGCCTGGGTAGCTTGGTGGGGGGGCGTTGCAGGGTTTGGACTATTAAGCATGTAAGCAGTGAAAGAATGATCGCTACGATTGGAGTTCGGGAGGAAAATAATAAAGAAGCACTGAAAATTGTGCTAGAGCAAAGGATAGCGAGTGCGAGTTTAGGTAAGTCGCCATCACGATTGTGCTTTTGTAGGTCTATAAGAGAGATTGCGAAAAATAGCATCAAGCCAATGGCTGTAGTGTTCGGGTCGGATTTCGCTATTCCTTCACGTCCTGCTTGGCTGGAGGAAATAGCTTCGGCCGCTACAACGAACCTTCCACTTTCTATGGAATTCCAGCCGGTGTTAAGGTAACGATATATAAAGAACGCACCAACGATGGTTGCCGCTAGCACTGACAGCTTTCTCAGTATATCAAAGTTGTGCTTGTAGGCGATAGGTATTAGTATTGAGGATAGGGCGTAGGACGTGCTGGCGATTAGAGCGTTTTTTGAGCTCACCAGGTCGTTTGATAAAACCGTTGCAAGCGTTGAGGTAATGAGATATAAAAGAATTGCTGCGATGTAGGCGATTTCATTGGGTGAGACTCGTTTGTGTGGTTCCAGAGATATACATATAGATAGGCTTATGCATGTAATAGCTCCGAGGAGGATGTCTAACTGTATTCCGGCAACCAAGACAGGGTACGGTCCTACGGCCGTGTATCCAAGATAGCCGATTGTAGGAACCGTTGCGAGATGACAGATTGCTGGGGCTCTTTGCATTTGGGATTTGTTGTTGTCTTGTTCTTTATGAATTGGTTGTGCAGCCTCTTGTGATACTGTTCACGGAGTTTGTTGGTTTGTCGTGGTTCTGTCTTAGGGGTGCTTTTTATTCGTCCGATTGTGTATTATCATTTTTAGTAATCTTGCTAGCTTTATTGCCTCTGTCCTGGCGCATTTAGATACTAATATCAGCGATAGGGCGTATGAGGTGACTAGCAGTATTGTGGATATAAAGAGCGTTGGCCAGTTTTCGATGTTGCTGAGAGGGGTGCTGTTGTGTATAATTATGGAAAGTGCGCCGGCAGTGGGTCCGGATGCTATCGATTTTATGTCTAATAATCGATTGTGATTACGAGTTATATGCGAGGATAGGCTCTTGTACATTAAGGGGATGTATATCAAAGATGAACTGGCTAGGGGTGCAGCAATAATTCCTATGATTCCAAATAAATGGTTGCCAGCTAGTGCGAATGCCAACACCGTTATGCTGTGCATCAGGACATGTCTGTTGGCTGAACGGATGCAACCTGTAGAGAATAGAAGTTCGTTTAGCGTATGTAGTGAGATTGTGGTTATGACGCTTAAGGATATAATGAAATTTATTGTGTTTCCAGCATATATATCGGTTCCGACCCATAGGCGAGTAAATGTTGGGTTTAACGTATATATGCATGAAGCGACAAGGAATGAAGACCAGGATAGGTAGTTAAATAGCTTACGTATGACTTTTTCGACGGTCTCTATTTGCCCATCGCCTATCGCGTGAGAGAGCGAAGGCTTAAATGACGTGCTTGCTCTCTGAAGCGGCATTATTGATGCCTTTTGTGCCCGTTGTGTGACCGAGAATTCTGTTGATTGCAGTGGTGAATGAAGATTGGCGATTAGAATTGTTTCTATGTTTAAGATCATGCCATAGATCGATTGGGAAAAGAAACTCTCTAAGGCTGATTTACCAAGGTGCTTAAATGATGAAAGTGAGGGTGTCTTGTAGTTATGTCCGCTTTTCTTTAAAAGAGTTAGTAGTAATATGCCACGAGACGTGGCGTATACAGCCGCTCTTGCGAGGTAGGAAATTGCCAGGGAGTAGACTCCGAAGTCACTCGTAAGACAGTAGAAGAGGCTGGCTAGGCCGACTATACTCGCGATGACCGGTAGAAAACTATTTAATCGGCTGGATTGCAGACCGTAGCATGCAGATCCAAAAAAGTGTCCCAAAATTAGGAAAGCAGTCGCAACAATTGCTATTTGTATCGTCAGTTTTATTGCTGCGAGATCATCGTCTCTCGTAAGGCCGCTAAGTTTGGCTGCCTCGGGCGATAGAGAGAGGCCTATTGTTATGATGACAGCGAAGGACAAAGCCGCTAGGATTAGACCCGTGTTTAGGAATTCGCTGGTTTTTTGATGTCTGCCTTGCCCCTCTGACTGTGCGACCCGTTGTTGGAGCACACCTGATATTCCAAGGTCGAGCATTGATAGGAGAGCTAGCAGGTTGCCGCTAGCAAGCCAACCTCCGTATAGTTCCGCAGATACGTAGTGTAATATCAGTGGAACCATAACGATTCCTTGGCAGATGGATATTCCTATTTGTATGTTCTGGAACGTGAAGCTCCATAGGGTATTGGATTTCCTTGAGGGTCTCATCAGTCATTAAACGATGCTGTCGGCAAACGGAGTTGTTGGGAGCGGCTGGTTTCATTCCAATCAGCATGGAAGGGGATGTGGGTTAAAAGTGGAGGTCTGTTGCGATCGTTTTAATCATGACGTTTTTTTTGGGGGGGTGAAACCTGTTTTAAACTATGTTCTTGCGTTCGATTAGATGTAGAGATTGCAGCACGGCTGTGCTGTTGGTTGATTGTTAGCATGTAGTTGGAGAGATTGCTGGATGATCTAGACGTGTGTTTTTTATTGAAGATTATGTTCTCGGTTTGGGGCAGTGCAAAAAGTCCGATTGGATTGTTGTGCTGAGTGTCTAATGTTCTATGTCGAGGCACTGATCATTTGGTCCACTACTGTATTGGCTTCTATCTGTCTTAAATGTACTGACGAGTAAGGTGTTGGAAAATTTCAGCCTAGTTACGTTTTTTTTTCTCCGACGAAGTCTCCCCTGGGTTTGTATTGAAAGTAAAAGACCGTAGTTCTGGCCATTGGGTCTATATTGGATGCATTATTAGGTTTTTAAGCTGTATCGGGAGTTCGTGTTGCTTTGATTTTATATGCGTAGTATGTGCTTGTTGTTTAAATTAGTATTTGGGTGTCAGTCGGATTATGTCTGACGCAATTAGTGTGTCGTAGTTGCCGTTCTCTTCCACTATTTCTAACAAGCGTTTTAGTGTGGGGTAGCCGTTTTCGCCGTTGAATAGCCTAGCGTCGTCAATCAGAATTGTGTGTTGATTTATTGGGTGATTAAATATTGTTATCAATTCCTCAATTATAGGGGTGTCAACTTCGGGTTGAGCTGTTTTGCCTCCGCTGGAATGTCCGTCTAGCCAGAAAACAATACGCTTGTTTTCTCGTTCAATTACCTCTTTGAGTAGTTTGCCGCTATTGCCTTGCAGTACTTGGATGTTCTTGTATTTAGATAGATTCTTTTTTGCTTCTGTGTAGTAGTGCTTCGAAAGCTCTATGGTTATGCAGCGTTTTCCCGTCTTGGCAATGTATTCAACTGTATCGCCGCGGTATGTACCAGTTTCGACGAAAACTTCTGGGTCTTGTGTTTTGACGTAGTGCTTGATAATATTGAGCTTCGTGATTTGTGGAGCGGGTCCGGTTGTTCCGTTCTTGAGCCAGTTATGGAGTTTTTTCTTTTGGCAAAATTTTAGTATTAAGTAAAAGGTGCCAGTTTTTTTTGCCAGTGATCTTAATGGTGAAGAATTGATCATTGTTTAATGCCTAGTGGCTTGAGTTGGTTGTATGTTATGTTTGAGATAATTTGTTTTATATGGAAGATGATGTTTTTGGGGGTGGCTTGGAGGCTGAGGTTGTCTGACTTCGCAAGTCGCGTTGAAATTTGTTTGGTTGAGGCGTCATTAAACTGGAGTTGTGCCTTTCGCGGTGGTCGAAGACGCCATCGGGAATGCTTGTGGATACGTGACGATTGTCTTCTGTTAAGGTAAGGGTTCAGCTTTCTTGGTATAAATTCTTGCGTGAGGAACGTGTAGGGTTGAGATACCGGGGTTCGAACGAGAGAAACCGCATTTGGCTGCGCATGCAGTCATCAGCATGGCGAGTAGCCTCTTTCTAGGGAGCTGCGTGGGTTTAGGGAGCTAGACAATAACCTGCATCTATTTGTTTTCTCGCACCAATTCATTGTGAAAAAAGTTGATTTATATCTGATTTAGATACGGTGGTGAACTTGAGGTTTTAACGCACCTTTTATCAGGAGGCCTTATGGGTTTTTTGTGAATGTGTAAATTCCGCATCCGTACTCACAGCCAAAACTCATTTCGAAATCAACAGTGTTTGGGTTTTCGGGTTTGATTAGATCGCCTTGGTCGTTGACATAAGAAAACGAAGTGAGGGTGCATTTCCCCTCAAGCAATTTTATCGGCGTGATGGCATTGAAAACTCGATGTGCGTTGAATTCGATTCTTTCGCTTCCAATGGGTAGCGAAAGGTAAAGTGTACCGTTTGCTTTGAGAAGTTCCAGAATGTTCGACAGTCCTTTTTTCGTTCCATCGATATCTATCGGATCTCCGTAGCGTCCAAGTCCGAAGTGCTCGATGGCATGCAGGCATGATATTGAATCGGTGGAGTCTTTTAGTGCGTGGTTTGGACGCATCAAATCGGATTGAATAAATGTTATATTGGGTATAGACTGTTTCGTTGGCCTGATATCTAAGACTTCGATTTTTCTGAAACTGGCCACGTTGGAGACGAAACCGTCGATTCTGGATCCTATGTCGATATGGCGTTTTGGTGCTTCTGAGAATATGTATTGTGCAACAAGTAAATCTTGATGAAAATAGTGACTGCGAGTGGTTCCGCTTTCAGTGTCTTTGTCTCTCAGCTTGGGGTAAGGAAACGTGAAACGAATTTTAACTGGTTGAGATTTCGATTGGGATCTTATCTTGAAGTAGTCTCTTAAGTACCAAGGGAGCGACCTCGTGGAGCGTATGAATTTGATGGGCTCAATGCCGAACTCACTTAAGATTCTGTAAAGTTTTTTAAGGATTTTACGCGGGGAATTAATGAATTTTGACATCAGAAAGAATTAAGAGGTTTAGTGGTCGGATATGTATTGCTCCAAAGCTATTTCGTCTAATTTAGGAAGGTGGCTTAAGAGGAGGGGTGGGAAAGATGGTCAGGCTTTAGTTGTTGATATTACAGCTTGCGGGTCCATGCTTGCTTTGGGGTTATGTAATATCATGTGGTGTTACTGAGGATTTGTTGGTATATGTGAATTGGTACGGCATTAGGTGGTTGGTGTCGCTCTGCTCAGGTCGATGCGAATGTTGTAGCTGGGTTCGGAGTCTCTCAGGGTGAATCGCTGTGCGGCGAGGATACCTTTTGGCTTAACAGGCATTGGGTGGGAGAGATTCTAGCGACTATTTGAATAGGGAATAGCGAGTGAAGAAGTGGAGCCGTATAGAACTGATCGGCTGTGTTCACTACGATTATATTCTTGAAGGAGTCAAAAGTAAGGTTGGTGGTGTTTGACCTGTGTATGTTCCTAGATTGATTGGGCGTTCTCTCTCTTGGCGCCCCCGAGGAATTTGCTGACGACGGGAAAGAGTAAGTCGGCTTTCTTTGTCCAGGAGGTGATAGTGTCGATGCGATCGCTTACGGTGGCGGTGGAGTTTTCGTTTTGTCGGGCGATTTCCTTGAGACGAGTGGTTCCGTCCTTCAGCTGTGGGCGGATGCGCTGGCGGATGAATCCGTCGGCTATGTGGCGGAGGGAGAGTTCGGGGGTGAAGTGGTCGCGGCGGTCGCCGGGGAGGTAGGTGGGGTTGAGGGCGTTGATGCTGCGCAGGAAGCGGATGCCTTGGCTGGCGGAGCCTTTGCTGATTTGCAGCTTCTCAACCACGTGGTCGAGAGCGAGGGGCTGCTCGCTGGCGAAATAGAGGCCGTAGATCTCGCCGACCGACTTGGGCAGTCCGAAGGCTTGGGCGGCGTTGACGAAGAAGGCGATGAGTTCTGATTCTAAATCCGAAATCCGAGGTTCTAAATCTGAAGTCTTCTCTCTCTTGTTCACTGCAGTTTTGTTGAAAATTGGAACTTCTAGGGGCTTACATCCGAAATCCGAGGTTCTAAATTTGAATTCTTAAGTTGGAGATCCGAAGTCTGAAGTTTGTTTGGATTTCGAGCTTAAGATTTAGAATTTCTCTTTCGCGTTTTTGCGGATGGTGAAAAGGATCTTGGTGAGTTCAATCGATTCATCGTGCAACGCATTGAGTTTGTCCCGAGGGCCCAAATCCGATTCTGCTAGGAGTTCGAGCCAGTAGGTCGTTTCACTCGCCTCTTTCAGACAGATTGAGATTTTTGCCGCGAAATCTGCTTTCGAATGGGCCATGTCTGCTTCGCGGTAGTTTGCACCAATAGATGTTGCTGATCGGATGAGCTGTTTACTTAGGATCTGTCCGGATGTTGTTTTTGATATGCGAGTGCAGAGTTCGATCGTGTCGAGAGCGAAGTGTTTGGTTCTCTTTTTCAGGTCTTGCATGGTTGTTTGAGGCCCGAAGTTCTAGGATTCGAAAGCCGAAGGTGAAGGCGTGTCCGAAAAGTCTTAGCTCTCCACTCCGAGGACGTCGGTTTGTGCTAAGCTGCAGGGTCAGCTCAAATTCGGATTTTGGATTTGGAGTCTTTGGTTTCGAATTTGGATTTGGAAATTAGATCCTCGGATTTAGTCCCTAGGGTCGCGTGATGGGAAATGCGGAAACTACTGAAGGAAGGTTCAGGGAGTTCAAGAAAAAATGAACAAAATGGATTTTCGAAAGAGGGATTAACCGCAGAGGGCGCTGAGTGCGGGGAGGACTGATGAGGAGAGAGGGGTGCTGAGCGGTGGGGAGGGAATTGTGAGCAGTGTCGCCTCAGCGCGGCGACCTACAGTTGGGGGCTGGTGTGGAGAGGGGCGAGGGTGAAGGGGGGTGATTGTGAAGATGACCGCCTAGCGAGCAGCGGTGCTTTCGGCAGGATGATTAGACAGACCTGGGGGAACTGAACCATGATCGGGTTGGACTGAATGTGCCGGAGACGTCGCGTGTCGTCGCCTTGCTCGAGTGTCACGATTGTTCGATACCACCTCGGGATTTGGTAGATGCGCCCTGAGAGGGTGATGCTCTTGTTGCGCTGGGATTTGGGCTGGAGGTGCTTGGGAGTTTCGCTAACGATCGAGGGTGATGGCGATGGACTTTGAGCTGGTAGTGCAGAGGGTGTTGGGGGGATTTGAGGAGGCGGGGGTTCGGTATGGCTTGATCGGTGGGTATGCTCTGGGGCTTTGGGGGGCGACTCGAGCGACCATCGATTTGGATTTCCTTCTATTGGTCGATGACTTGCAGAAGGCGGAAGCAATCTTGGGAGAGTTCTCCTATCAATGTGTGTTCAAGAGTGAGAATGTGGCCCAGTATGCGTCTGATCTGGCTCCTTTTGGGCAAATCGATGTATTGATCGCTAGACGGGAGATTTCGAAGGGGATGTTGAAGCGATCTGTAGGAAGAGAATCGGCCGCGGGCGCGATGCGGGTGCTGCAACCGGAAGATTTGATTGGCCTTAAGCTTCAGGCTTTAGTGAACGATCCGAGTAGGGAGGCTGGGGAGCTTGAGGATATGAGAGCTTTGCTGCGGGCGGCGAAGAGCGTGGGGCGTGGAGTTGATTGGGAATTGCTGGAAGACTACTTTGGACTTTTCGATAGGACTGAAACGCTGGAGAGATTGAGGAGCGAACATGGCTAGGCTGAGTGAGGACGAGAAAGCGGATTTTTTGGCAGATGGCCTGTCGGCAAGTAGGCGGGAGGATTTTCGGAAGTTGAAAGCGGGGACCCAAAAGGCGTTGTCGGTTGACGAGTTTCTCGCGTTTCTGAACTGGTCTCAGCAGTTTATGACGGAGGATGTTTCGAAGCGCGGGCCGATCAAGGGAACCAAGTGGCTGTTGTGAGGTTTGTGTTTCGTTCTAGGATAGGGAGTTTGGGGTAACCGCTGAGGACGCGGAGCGGGCGGAGGTTTTTATGACCGCTAAATACGCTAAGCTTCGCGAAAACGAGGAGAATTGAAAATTGGAGTTTGGCTCAGGGGTGGATCCGGAGGGTTTGGCCCATTGGACGGTTTGTGAACGCCAACTGTGGTGTGTAGCGGCTGTTGTCGTCCGATCTATTGGGGGCGGCTACTCGGCGGAAGGGAATGGGTGATATGTCGCCTCGGCGCGGCGACCTACATGGGCGGTAGTTTTTTTGGGGGGGATGCGTGCGGCGTGCCCGGCGGTCACGCCCTACCTGGGTTGCTGGTTATTTGGCGCGGAGGCTGCCTTTTTCGAGTTCGGCGAGGAAGAGGGGGTAGGTTTTCCTTATGCCTTCTTCGAGGGGGATCTGAGCGGTCCAGCCGAGCTCGCGCAGGCGGGAGACGTCCATGAGCTTGCGCGGGGTGCCGTCGGGCTTGCTGAGGTCGTTGACGATCTTGCCTTCGAAGCCGACCGTTTCCGCCACCAGTTCGGCGATCTGGCGGATGCTGTGCTCGACGCCGGTGCCGGCGTTGAGGATGCTGGGCGGGTCGGGTAGTTGAAGGGCGAATACGACGGCGTCCGCGAGGTCGTCGGCGTGCATCATTTCGCGAAGGGGCTTGCCGGTGCCCCACATGGTGACTTCTTCCGCTCCAGCTTCCTTGGCTTCGTGGAAGCGACGGATGAGGGCGGGTAGCAGATGGGAGTTTTCGGGGTGGTAGTTGTCGCCGGGGCCGTAGAGGTTGGTGGGCATGAGCGAGTGATACGTCACGCCGTGCTGCTTGCGGTAGTATTCGCAGAGCTTGAGGCCGGCGATCTTGGCGATGGCGTACGCTTCGTTGGTGGGCTCCAGCTCGGAGGTGAGCAGGCAATCTTCTCGCAGGGGCTGGGGGGCCAGCTTGGGGTAGATGCAGGAGGAGCCGAGGAAGAGGAATCTGGATACGCCGTTTTGGTAGGCGGCGTGAATGGTGTTGGAGGCGAGGACGAGGTTGATGTAGCCGAAGTCGGCGGGGTAGGTATTGTTGGCGTGGATACCGCCGACTTTCGCTGCGGCCATGACCACGACGTCCGGCTTTTCGGTGGCGAAGAAGTCTTCGACGTCCTGCTGGCGGGTGAGGTCGAGCTCGTTGGAGCTGCGGGTGATGGTGTTGGTGAAGCCGAGGGCGTGTAGGCGGCGGAGCACTGCTGAGCCGACCATGCCGCTGGCGCCGGCGACGTAGATTTTGGATGCGGGTGTCATGGTTTTTTAGCCACAAAAAGGCATGAAGAACTAACCGGTGTTGGGCCAACGTCATAGCGTTGGCTGAAATGGAGGATTCTTTGGGCCTTTTTGTGGCGGAAAAGCTATGGTTTTACGCGAGGGCGGCTTTTATTTTGGCTTCCTTTTGGGCGAGGGCGAGGTCGGATTCGACCATGATCTTGACCAGCTCCTTGAAGCGGACCTTGGGCTCCCAATTGAGCTGCTTCTTGGCTTTGGCGGGGTCGCCGATGAGCAGGTCCACCTCGGCGGGGCGCTCGTAGCGCTTGTCGTAGTCGACGTACTTCTCCCAGTCCAGGTCGAGCAGGGCGAAGGTCTCCTGAACGAACTCCTTGACGGTGTGGGTCTCGTTGGTGGCGATGACGTAGTCGTCGGGACGGTCCTGCTGGAGCATCAGCCACATCATCTCGACGTACTCCTTGGCGTAGCCCCAGTCGCGCTTGGCGTCGAGGTTGCCCAGGTAGAGCTTCTCCTGCAGGCCGGCCTTGATGCGGGTGGCGGCGCGGGTGATCTTGCGGGTGACGAAGGTCTCGCCGCGGCGCGGGGACTCGTGGTTGAAGAGGATGCCCGAGCAGGCGAACAGGTCGTAGGACTCGCGGTAGTTGACGGTGAGCCAGTGGGCGTACATCTTGGCGCAGCCGTAGGGCGAGCGTGGCCAGAAGGGGGTGGTTTCGGTCTGGGGGACTTCCTGGACCTTGCCGAACATCTCCGATGAGGAGGCTTGGTAGAACTTGGTTCTCTTCACCAGGTTGGCCTCGCGGATGGCTTCGAGGATGCGCACGGCCCCTACGCCGACCACGTCTCCGGTGTATTCGGGCACGTCGAAGGAGACGCGCACGTGCGACTGGGCCCCCAGGTTGTAGATCTCGTCGGGCTGCAGGTCGTAGAGCAGCTTGACCATCTGCACGGAGTCGGCGAGGTCGCCGTAGTGCAGGAAGAGCTTCACGCCGTTGACGTGCGGATCTTGGTAGAGGTGGTCGATGCGGGCGGTGTTGAAGGTGGAGGCTCGGCGGATGACTCCGTGCACTTCGTATCCCTTCGCGAGGAGGAGCTCGGCGAGGTAGGAACCGTCCTGTCCGGTGATGCCAGTGATGAGGGCTCGTTTCATATACGTGTTATATCGAGGTTGGATCTAGGGTTTCGCTTGTAGCAGAATTTGGTCCGCAGAGAAACGCCTTCGGCGGGAGTTGTCGATTGTTGATTGTCGCCTAGACATTTTTGAACCGATGGCTGGCGGCGGTGTGCATAAACGAAAAACGCCCGACGAGGGCTTGCTCGTCGGGCGCAGAAATGATCATTGGCTAGCGATTAGGCGAATCGGGCGGTGGCTGCTGCTCGATTTTTGTCGCTGGTGGATTTGCAGTGCCAATACCAGCGGGAGGCGGGTTTGCTGTCCTCCGCGACGACTTCGGCGTCTTCCTCCGCCACGTGGTGGCGATGAAGGCTGTCGCGGGAGAGGCCGCAAGCGAGCAGCGCCTCGACGGTTTCGCGGGCGTAGCCGCGGCCCATGACCTCTTTGGCCAAGGCGTTGACCGGGCCGAGGGCGCGGGCGCGATGGGTGAAGCCGGTAAGGCCTGCTACGCGGCCGGTTTCCTTTTCGACGACGATCCACCAGGCTCCGTTGCCCATTTGGGTCTCGGCGAGCATGCGTACGATGGCGGTGCAGGTAGCCTCAAGGTTGAGGGGCTGGTCGCCCACCGTGGCGCGAGCGAAGGCTTCGTCAGCGAGGGCGAGTTCGAAGAGATCGAAAGCGTCCTCGAGGCGGGGCCGTCTAAGTAGGAGCCGTTCCGTCTCGATAAGAGAGGGAGGGCGGATGGTGGCTGGATTTACGCGTTCCATGCTAGTGTTGTTTTGAGCTAAAAGTGAGTGTTCGAGTTGGTGTTTTAGAAAGGTGCGCTGGGACGAAAAAAGCCGAACGGATCGAGGATCTGTTCGGCTTGGCTTGCGGTTTCTGGCTGTGTCTTATCGGTGTCTCCCAGGGTGGGTTCGCCGTTTGTCCGCGTGCCAAGCCATGGTCCATTGATGGCAGGTTTGATCCTGCATCGCAGAGGCCGCTTTGGAGAGTTGTCGTTGAGTTGTCGTTTGTGATGCCATCAAGAAGTTCGATTTCGGATAAAGCATGGCCCGTGCCGTTTTGAAAGAAGTTTTGTGAAAAGATAAGGTTACGGTCGTTTTTCGTTTGGCGCGTGAGCGGAATCGTTCGCTTTCGGTGTGGGGGAGGACGAATGGGGGACGGGGTGGATTGCTTTTGAACAATTCTTTGGGCAAGACTAGGGAAATGCGGGCGAAGTGTTTTGGAACGTTCACGGGCGAGGGGCTGCATCGAGGGGTGCGATGGCGTGTCTCCTCGCGATGGGCGTTGGCTATCCTGTTGGCTGTGAATGCCATGGGTTTGGGGCTAGGAGCCCGCGAGGCGGCGAGCGGCGGGATCGAGGAGCGGACGTTCGAGGCGGTTTGGAGCTCCGTTGCAGAGTCGTACTACGACGCCTCCTTCGGCGGTCTGGACTGGGATGCGGTCGGGCGCGAGTATCGCGAGCGGCTGAAAGCTGCGCAAAATCGCTCGGAGCTGAGAAAACTGCTCAATGAGATGCTGCGCGAGCTGGGGGAGTCCCACATCGGGATCCTGTCCGGGGCCTACGATGAACTGGCGGAAGAGCCGGT
This sequence comes from Pelagicoccus sp. SDUM812003, assembly GCF_031127815.1. NCBI lineage: Bacteria > Pseudomonadati > Verrucomicrobiota > Opitutia > Puniceicoccales > Pelagicoccaceae > Pelagicoccus > Pelagicoccus sp. SDUM812003. Next base: position 13,581 of record NZ_JARXHY010000025.1, read on the forward strand.
ATGGCTCGGTGGCGACGCGCGAGTGGATCTCTGCTACGCGGGCCCTGAGCTGGTCTTTTACCGCGTGGATGCGGACGGGGCGGGCTACCAGGCGGGAATCCGAGCGGGGGATCGGATCGAGTCGCTGGACGGGGTTTCGGTGGCGGAGATGTTGGAGTCGGTCCAGGCGTCTGGGTTGCCCGAGTACCTCTGGCGCTACACCGCCCTGCAGCGGGCGCTGTTTCGGTTTCGGGCCAGGCCGGGCGACGAGGTGTCGGTGATGGCGGTGGATCCGCAGGGAAGGCGGAAGGCATGTCAGGTACGCCTTGAGCCGTATGAGGGGCCGTTTACGGAGCGGTTTGGGAATTTCGGCGAAATACCTTATTCGTTTTCCTTCGAGACGCGGAGCGATGGCATTTCGGTGATGCGTTTCTCGCTTTGGTTTCCGGCTGTCATGGCGGAGGTCCGGCGGGCCCTGCGGGAGATGCCGGAGTCGGCGCGGGGACTGGTGATCGATCTGCGAGGCAATCCTGGCGGCGTGGGCTTCATGGCGACGGGGCTGGCGGGAATGCTGGTGGACCAGCGGGTGAACCTTGGCACCACGCGGATGAGGGAGGGGCATCTGAACTTTCAGGCCTATCCGCAGCCGAACGCGTATCTGGGGCCGGTAGCGGTTTTGGTCGACGAAGGGAGCTGCTCCACCAGCGAGATTTTCGCCGCGGGGCTTCAGGAGGCAGGACGGGCGCGGGTGTTTGGTCATGCCACGCCTGGGGCGGCATTGCCCTCGGTGGTGATGCGTTTGCCGAACGGAGACTTCCTGCAGATGGCGACCGGCGACTTCGAAACGCCGGGCGGCAGGAGCCTGGAGGGGGTGGGCGTGGCGCCGGATGAATTCGTATCCATCTCTCCGGTTGATCTTTCCAAGGGAAACGACACAGTGTTGCACGCTGCCCTTGGGTGGATAAGCCAACTGAACCCCGAAACGTATGAAAACTAGCCTGACTCTCCTTGCTCGTATTGCCCTAGTAATCGGACCGCTGTCCTTTCTTTCCCCCGCTCGGGCGGAACTGCCTGCCGAAGTGACCGACGTGCTTGACCGGTATTTGGAGGCGTCCGGCGGCCGCGAGCGCATCAGCGAGCTGGAGTCGACGCGTTTGGTGGGCACGATCTCCATTCCCGCCATGGGCGTGAGCGGGAAGTCCACCTTCATCGAGGTCTATCCCGACAAGATGTATTCCAAGCAGGAGCTGCCCGGAATGGGCGTCATGCTGCAGGTCTGCGACGGGGATACGGGCTGGGCTCAGGATCCGATGCAGGGCTATCGCCCGCTCAGCGAGGCGGAGATCATCTCCATGAAGCAGAGCGACGGCTTGCGAGACCTGGCCGATTTCGGCGACAAATACGACCAGGGCCGCATCGACGGCGAAGTCGAGGTGAATGGCGAGCCGGCGCTCAAGCTGGTGCTGTCCAACAAGGTCACGGGACGCGAGGAGACGCACTACTACGGCGTGGAGTCGGGATTGCTGCTCAAGAAGGAGACCGTCACCGACATGGGCCAGATGGGCGAAGTGCCGTCGACGCTGGTCTTTCTGAGCTACCGCGACCAGGACGGGTTCACGTTTCCCGACAAGATGGAAGTGCGAAGCGCCATGATGTCGATCGAGATGACTTTTTCGAAATTCGAAATCGATCCCGAGATCGATCCGTCCATTTTCGAGCCGCCTGTAGCGGAATAAACCAACAACGCCTGATCCAAAACCAACATGTCAAATCGCCTCAAGTCCATCAGTCTACTCCTCGTCGCCTTTTCCGCCGCCGTTTTCGCCTTCGCGGTGGAGCGTCAGCCCTCGCCGGACGGGGCTAAGGTGTACATCATTTCTCCAGCCGATGGGGCCGTGGTTTCCGAGACCTTCACGGTGCGCTTCGGCTTGAAAGGCATGGGAGTCGCCCCGGCTGGTACCAATTTTCCGAATACGGGGCATCATCACCTGCTGATCGACGCTGAAAGCCTGCCTCCGCTGGATACGCCTATGCCGATGACCGAGAGCTTGAAGCACTTCGGCGGCGGGCAGACCGAGGTGGAGCTGACCTTGCCCAAAGGCGAGCACACGCTGCAGCTTCTGCTCGGGGACTACCTGCACATCCCGCACGAGCCGGCGGTGGTTTCCAAGAAGATCACCATCACGGTGGAGTAGAGCGAAGGACGCCTGGCGCTTCGTTCGCGATCGAGCGATGCGCTGGTGGGATTTTCCGAGCGCGGGCCTACTTTTTTCGGCAGCTCGCGTTTTTCGCTTCGAACGAGGAGGCGGCGTTGGGCCCCCGGAGTGGCGGCCGCAACCTGTATGAGGGCCTACTCGGAGGGCTCCTGATCCTTGTCGCCGTCCGGGATGAGGGCGGCGCCGGCGGCGGTGGTGGCCTTGACGCCGGTCTTGGCGGTCTTCACGCCCAGTTTGGCGCCTTTGGCGGCGACTTTTACCGGCACGGTGGCCACGCAGCCTGTGAGGAAGACGATGGCCAGGGCGAGGGCGATGGGGCGAAGAGCGGATTTCATAGCGGGGTGAATCGGGCCGATTGGGCCAAGCTTAAGGGGGTGAGGGCGTTCTTGTAGGCAGTTGTTTTGACTTAGAGAGTGTTTTGAATTGGTTTTGGTTCCGTAGCGCAACCTGGACGGCAGGTCCGGGTCTTTCTAAAATCCCAACTGATTGCTCTTGTTCTTATGATCGTCACTCGGAAGATCGGTTCTCTGATTCGCGGAAAAGCGAGTCCCTTTCAAATCTACGCCGCTTGCCTATTGGGCAGCCTTTTCGGGTTTCTGCCGGGATTCCAGCAGGCCCCGTTTCTGATCGTCTTGTGGAGTTTTCTCCTGCTGGTGCTCAACGCCAACCTGTTTTTGGCGGGAGTGGTGACGCTGATCTGCAAGCTGATCTTTCTCGCGACCATGCCGGTTCTCTTCTCTCTAGGCCGGGTTCTGCTGGAAGGACCGACGCAGGGCCTTTTCAAGGCCATCGTGAACGCTCCGGTTGGAGCGTATTCAGGCTTCGACTACTATGTGGTCGCTGGCGGACAGTTGGTGGCCTTGGTGGTGGGCGCGGGTTTTGGTTTCGTGGCGAGTCGAGCCTTGCAGGCCTACCGACGCAAGATGGCGCGTTTCTCCCAAAACTCCGAAAAGCTCAACGCGTTCAAGAGCAAGGGCTGGGCCAAGGCCATGACCTGGCTGTTTCTCGGGGGAGGTCGTGGCAAGAAGAGCTACGAGGAACTCATGGCGGTGAAGGTGGGCAATCCCATTCGAATCTGGGGCGCCGCATTGGTAGCGATCCTAGTTGGTGTTTTGATATTTGGATACAGCGCCTTATCCGAGCCGTTTATCACCTCGTTGGCCAAGTCGAACTTGGAGCAAGCCAATGGGGCGACGGTCGATTTGGATTCCGTGGATCTCAAGCTGGCTGAGGGTAGCTTGGAGGTGAAGGGCTTGGCTATGGCGGATCCCCAAAATCTCGATACGAATATTTTCGAGTCGGCGCGAATCGTGGCCGACGTCAGCGCGGCGGACCTGCTGCGGAAGCGCTTTTCCATCGATCGTCTCGTTTTCGAGGACGCGGCCACTGGCAGTCGGCGTGAAAGCGCCGGTTCTCTGGTGGGACCCGCTCCGAAAAGCGAAAGCGATTTCGAGCTGCCCGAGTTTTCCGATTTGGAGAGCGTGCTGGAGAATGCGGATGTTTGGAAGGAGCGCTTGGCTCAGGTGAAGCGATGGATGGAGAAGCTTGGTGGAGGCGAAGAAGGGGCTAAGGAGCGAGCTGTCACTTGGAAGGAAGAGCTCAACAGCCGTATCCAGCTTTTGGGGCACGCCCATGTGAAAGCCGATTTTTTGACGGAGGGAAGCCCAACCCTATGGATCAAGGACCTGGAGGCGAAGGGCGTAAAAACGCCATACTTGGGTGGAATGGTAGTCGACATGACGGGACTGAACCTCTCCACGCACCCGACGCTGTTGGAGGTTTCGCCCTCTATCGCTATCGATTCCAAGGATGACCGTTTCGATCTGAAGCTTGATTTGGCGGGGCTAAAGGGCACGGGTCAAAATCGCGTCGACGCTCGAGTGTCTTCGTATCCGGTCGATGAATTCGCTAAGGGGTTGAAGTCCACCGGTGAGCCGCCGCTATCGGGTGGTACCATGGATATCGAGCTAACTGGAGTGGTCGGGGCCTTGGACAGTGACCTGGTTGCCGAAGTGGCCTTCAAGGATTCGATGGCCCGCATTGGCGGCAAGCCCGTGCCTCTGGACGGAGTCTCGCTGCCCGTGAACATTCGCGGTCCTCTTGATTCTCCTGCGGTCAAGCTCGACTCCAAGGCTTTGGAGAAGGTATTGGTTTCCGCTGGCAAGAGTCGCTTGCTGGAGGAGGCAAGCAAGAAGCTTGGGGTGGAAGGCGAGAGTGGCGACAAGCCGAAGGATTTGCTGAAGGGCCTGCTGAAGAAGAAGCTAGAGGAGTAGGTCGCCTAGTTCCAAAGTTCCGCTTCTTGCTCCCGAGTCGCTGAGGTGAGGCCCTGAGCGGGCGTTGCCTTGCGCTGAGGTGAGGCTTGTTTCTCGGTTCGGAAGCTTTTTTCTGGCGTATTAGAAAGATCGATACCGCGCTTGCCTATGAGGAGCTCTTCGAGGCTTTGGATCTGCTCGATGATGGTGCGCGAGTGATTGTCCATTTCCGCTGAGGCGCTGGCGCTTTCCTCGGCCGCCGCGGCGTTTCGCTGAGTGACGTTGTCGATATCGGAGATGGCGCCGGAGACCTGGTCTACTGCGACGCGCTGTTGCTCGGACAGGCCTTCGACCTCGCGCATGGCGGTTTTGAATTCCTCGATCTGGCCCAGGATGCTGGAAAGCTGCTGGTCGACCTCGGAGCTGAGTGAGGTGCCCTCTTTGACGCTGCGGTGGGCGTTTTCGATCTTTTCGCGTGTCGAGTTTGCGGATACGGCGCTTTTCTGGGCAAGGTTTCTCACCTCGTCCGCCACGATGGCGAATCCGGCACCCGCCTCGCCGGCCCGGGCCGCTTCAACGGCCGCGTTGAGGGCGAGGATGTTGGTTTGGAAAGCGATTTCCTCGATTTCCTTGGCGATGTTTGCGATCTCGTCCGACGAACCTTGGATCTTGCCCATGGCGGAGCGCATGCGCCGCATGGAGGTGGAGCTTGCTTGGGCGGATTCGCTGGTATCGTTGGCCAGCTTAAGCACGCGTTCGACCCGCTCGACGCTCTCGTTGGACTTGAATTTGATCTGCTCCATGGTGGCGTGGATTTCCTCGACAGAGGCAGCTTGTTGGGAGCAGCCGGTCGCTAGGTCCCCGCTGGCTTCGGCCACGTATTGGGAAAGCTTGCGACCTGTGCGGGAGGATTTTTCCAGCTTCTGGGATACGTCGATGATGGAGCGTTTGATGCGGCTGATAATGTACCAACCGCCGAGAGCGGAGGCCAAAAGGGCGAAGAGGGCGGCGGCGAGCGACTGGTATAGGTCGGCGCTGGCTTCGGCGGCCCTTTCTTCCGTGTAGTCGCTGATGCGTTCGAGAATGTACTTGCTGAACTGCGGAGCGCTGCCTTCCAGGCTCGCGGTTTCCTCGGCGGCGCGCTCGACCAGGGCTGGAGGAAAGCTCTTTTTCGAACCGTCGTTGTTGAATCCTCCGTCGAACACTCGCTTTGTCACGTCCTCCACATAGGCGAAGGCCTCGTTGTCCACCAGCTCGTGGAAGGTGGGAAGGCTTTCGGTGTCGATGATCATCTCGATGCGATCGAGCAGCGGTCGCGAGTCGCTGAGATAGGCTTCGAAGCGAGTGGTCACCATCTCGGTGACGGCGCCGGATGAGAGAGCGTAGTTGAGCAAGCCAACGTGACGGTTGATCATCAGTTGGGTTTGTAGGGATAGATCGGATACGATGACCTTTCGCACCAGCTCGGCGTCGGTGGTCTCGGTGGCGATCTGAGGGATCAGGCTGAAGAGCCATTTGATCTGATCGTTGTAGAGAAGGGTCGTGGGCCAAGGGTCGGCCTTGTCGACGAGCTGGCGGTTGCGTATCGGCTCCAGGCGCTCGCTGAAATTGAGCTCGTTTTGCATGAGTTTGCGGAACCGCGGCGAATGCTCCTCGAGGTTCATGCTGGCCACCAGGTCGAGCAGCTCCTGGGTCGTTTTCTCGGTTTTGGCGATGCGGTTCCTGTACTCCTCGACGCCGGCGGGCACTTCGGCGGCAGTGCGATGGTGGGTGGTGGTGGCCCAAACGCCGCCGCTTTCATGGGTCCAGGCGTCGCCGAGCTTGATCATTTGGATCAGGAGCTGACTCACCTTGCCGAAGTTTTCGAGCTCGCTGCTCTTCTTCCAGCTTTGAAATACGAGGATGCCACCGAGAAACAGCGAGAGCGAGGCGGCGATAGCGTTGAGCGCTATTATCTTAGCTTTGATCGACATGGTCGTGGGCTTTGAAGCTATGGGGTAGGGTTTAGGCGCGCCGCTCCCAGCGAGCGAGCAGCTCCCTATAGTAGTCGACCAAAGCCGGGACCGAATTCAGGGGCTCGAACCATTTTACCCGCTTTTAGCCACGGAAAATTAGGTGCGCGTTCACTCGATGACATCCACCTGGACGCTATCGAGGCTTCGGATGTCGGAAACGCGGACCTTGGGCGGCGTGGGTCCCTAGCTCGGGCGCTCGATGGAGAAGAGGCCTTGGTAGCTGATGTAGCCATCCGGACCGTGCATGCGGCCGATGATATCCATCTTCTCGGTCAGAACGCGTTGGCTGGAAGGGTCGATGAACTCGTCAGCTACGTAGACCCGCTTGACCAATCCGACGATGAGTCGATTGCCGCCGATCTCCTGAATGGAGTGGGTCTCGCACTCGAGGGCCGCTGGCGCCAGGGCGATGCGGGGTGGAGCGACGCTTTGGGAGGGAGCGGTCTCGAGGCCCACGATCTTGAGCTCGTCCACCTCGCGGGGATGGGAGGCGGAGGTGGCCACCATTTTTTCCGCTGTCGAGCGATTGGCCAAATTCACCACGAACTCGCCGGTCGCTCGAATGTTAAGCACCGTGTCCTTAGGCTCGCCGGTGTCGGGACGATTGCCGATGCCTAGGACAACCAGAGGTGGCTTGGAGCCGAAAACGTTGAAGAAGCTGAACGGGGCGGCGTTGAGGGCTCCGCTCTGACCGAGGGTCGTCACCCAGGCGATGGGACGAGGAACCACGAGGCTGGTGAGCAGCTTGTACCGTTCGGCGGGAGCGAGCGAAGGCAGGTCGATTTCCATGAGCGGGATTGGAAACCGGTCCTGCCGCGGGGAGCAAACGCAAACGAGGCCGCGACCCGTACGAGCGGATCGCGGCCTCTTTATGTCGTTTGAGAAAGTTAGGAAATGCTGGTCCCGGTCTGCCCGTCTAGGCGAAGGAGCTGAGGATCTGGCCTACGGGGGCTCCGCGATCGATGACGCCCTTGTTTCCGTAGCTCAGCTTGGGAGCGTAGGGATTGTGAAGCTTTTTGCGGGCTGCCTTGGCCAAGGTGTCCCGAGAGATGTTTATGCTCTGCTTGGGAGCTTCCCGCACAGGATATTGTACCTGCGGGCGACGCGTGAAATTGAACTGCTGGCTGAACGATTCTGGTGTAACGGATTTGGCGGTTTCAAACGACATGCCCGGAATTTAGCAAAGTTTTAGCAATTCGGCAATAGAGTGAAGCGCTCAAATTAGCAGGTTTTTTACGCGAGGACCGGTGTGTTAAGTAGTTGAACTCAAGGAACTAGGACACGTTTGAGCGCTGGCGCTCAGGCGCATGGAGGAGAAGCTCTATCAGAACGCTTTATGGGCTAAGAAAACGCGGCTTATGGGCGACGGCTTGGGCCGAAAGTCTAAGGTTGTGGGGCGTTTTTTAAGTCCGTTTTCCAATTTTTGGGGTTTTGGGAGTGTTCGGTCAGGTGCCCTAGAGCTGCGCGTGGCGTCGGCATTTGAGGCGTGACCGCTCGCTCTTGCTGAGCTCCCGTAGCCGAGCGTGTTGTCGTAACCTAGGCTTGCTCCCTGCGGTAGCGATCGGTTGGTTGGTAGTTGTCCCTAGCCTCCGATCTGCGCGCTCGTCCCGGTACGCGGCAATGCCTCTTGCTTCGCGAGATCGAGGGCTGTTGTTACCCTAGACCGCAGCTTCGCAGTTTCTGTGAACCGATCCTCCTCTGCCGATGTATGTATTCCGAAAGATAAAGTCCTCTCTATTGGAGAGCTTTTCGATTGTCCTAATGCTAGCGTTGGCCAGCGGGGCCATTCTTATATCAACGTTCGTTCTATATACCGTTTTGTTCAAGACGCATCCGGTGGAGGATGCTTCGCGGTTCGTGCGCTTGAGCGCCTCGACCGGGGATGGAGGGGTTAGCTACCCGGTGTACCAAACGCTGGAGCGGGAAAACGATTCCTTCGAGGAGTTGATCCAATACATGGCGCTAAGCGATTTTTTGATGGGGCGCGATGGACACTCGACAGTGATCAATGGGGCCTCGGTTTCGGGAAACTTCTTTTCCACATTGGGTGTTAGACCGGTGGTGGGGAGGCTGATCCAGCCTTCGGATATCAATAGGTCTTCCGATAAAGTCGTAGTCCTTGGCGAGTCTGTTTGGCGACGCGAGTTCGCGGCGGATGTCACCTTGCTGGGCGAGTCGATCACGCTGAACGGCGTCCCGTATGTAGTGGTGGGTATCGCGCCATCATCGTTTTCCGGTTTGGACAATCTAGCGCCGCAGGACTTCTGGTTCGGAGCCGAACACATCATTGAAACCTGGCAAATCGAAAACCGGAACTGGCCGAAGTTTATAACCTGGGGCGTGCTCAAGGAAGGCGTGACCGCCGATCAGGCGCTGCAGGACCTTTTGCAGCTTTCGGCTCGGATTCGGGAGGAGCATCCAAACGACGGGCCGAGTCGGGACTTCGATCTCTTGGACGGCATCGAAGCGAATCAATTCGGCGAGAGGGCGATGATAACCAAGACGGTGTTATTGATACTCGGGTTGATGTCGCTGCTGCTCCTGGTCGCTTTGTTCAACGTCGCCAATTTGGTTGCGGTGAGAGTGAAGTCACGCCTGCACGAGTACTCGATATTTTTGGCGCTGGGGGCGAATCGTGGCTGGGTGACGCGGCGTCTCTTTCTTGAAAACTCGGTCCTCGGCTACCTTGGCTTGGTTATCGGTTTTTTGGTCGCGGCAGGGTTTCTTTACTTATATAAGTCTCATCTCCCGGGAGCCAAAACGGTAGATGCTCTTAGCCTGCTCGGAGACGGATTGCTGCTGCCGGTGTTGATTGTAGTGCCGCTGCTGTACGCTGGTTTCATCAGCGTGGGTGGATTCGTAGCAGTTTCGAAGATTAATATAAACCAGGGGCTGAGGCTTGGGACGCGCGGGACGAAGCAGTTTTTCGGAAGGAAGCTTTTCGTGTGTTTTCAGGTGGCGCTATCCGTGGCAATCGTCACGGTCTGCAGCTGGTTTATCGAGTCGCTGCGCAACGCTCATAACATGGATTATGGCTTTGAGGCTGAGAACCTCGTGTTGCTTTCGGTAAACTATAAATTGAGAGGGCCGCAATTTCAGAGTGCCTATCTCGTTATCCGCGAGCACAGGAGGTTGAAGGAAAGCCTAGAAACGCTTCCCGAGGTGGAGTCGGTGGGGATCGGCGAGTCAATGCCGCTGCGTCACACTAGAGCGACGAAAGTGGACGTCGATGGCTTCGACTTTCGAACCGAACCCGACGAGTGCCGCGCCCGGGCTCTCTATGTGGGGCCTGATTTCTTCGAAGTAATGGGAGTCTCTATCGTCGAGGGGCGCGATATACGATTTGAAGAAATGGATTATCCCATGACGAAGTCGCTCGTGAACGAGGCCTTTGTCGAACGGTATTGGCCGGGGCAAGTGGCGGTGGGGCGCGTTTTCAAGCCTTACCTGAACGGTCCCGACGTTGAAGTGGTAGGTGTCTGCTCGGACTTCAACCCGGAGCTAGGCCATCCGATCGAGCCGGCTGTTTTCACCGCTTTTGCCCAAGCCGATTTGGTATTTCACATAAAGACCAACATCCGTACTGAGATGGCTAAGGTGGCGATCATGCGCATGCTGGAGGAAAAGGAGCCGGGGTTGCCAATGGTGGAAATCGTTACGCTCGAAGAGAGTTTCGATGACACCTTCGCGGCTATGAAATTATCGGCGCTCATTGCGGGATTCATTGCGGTGCTCGCATTGTTCATCGCCGGGTATGGGCTCTTTGCTCTCATGTTCCATCTCCTGCGGGATCATCGAAACGAAATCGGCATTCGCATGGCGATCGGGGCGAATCGCGGAAGGATTCTTTCCTGGACCATGAAGGAATGTGGCGTGCCCGTCGTCTGGGGACTCGGCCTCGGACTGGGGGTGGTGCTGTTGCTCTACGGGAAGGTTTCCGATCTGTTGTTCGCGGTCGATCGCTTCGATTTCGGGCCTTTGGCGAGTGTGGTGTTCGTTCTAGTCGCCGTGGCCATCGTATCTATGATCGGACCGGCCTTGCGTGCGGCGAGCAGGCAGCCGATCGACAATCTGAGGGAGGCCGTGAAGTAGTGAGAGAGGGTGGATTCGTGAATAGGAAGCGGTAGAGCTTAAGGGCCGGGCCACCAAGAACGGCGAGGCACGCCGGGGAGAAGATCGGAACATCGGCCAGGCAGGCGTCGATAGTTCACAGGCGGCCTTGCGAGCGGGCAAGTTGCATTGGAAGCGGCATCGGCACGATGCATTTTGCGGTGACGATTGTCGCAGAGGGCTCTTGGTGGGCGACCTCGGGGGGCTTGGCGCAGGCGTTGCACAGAGGGAGGAGAGAAATAGCAACACGAACTGAAAAACAAAGAAGGAGGAAACGATGAACCCAATCACTAAAAACATTCTTGCTGCCGGAGCTGCGCTAGCGATGGTCGCGCCCCTCAGCGCGGGTACTTCCGCTATCGAATGGGAAAAGCCGGACTCCTATACCGACATTGGTTCGGACTATGGAGCGACTGACCAGTTCGACCTATTCAAGAAGGAAATCGAATCCTACGTGGAGCGCGTGGCTGAAACTGAGCTTCCGGACGGAGCTATCCTCGAAATGAAGGTAAGCAACGTGGACCTCGCAGGCCAAATTGAACCTTGGGGGCTCAATCAGGATGTGCGTATCGTGCGCGATATCTATCCGCCGAAGATGCGCTTCACTTACACGCTGCGAAAGGACGGCAAAGTGGTGAGTGAAGGTAAAGAAAACCTGAGCGACCTCGACTTTACTTACAATATTGGACGCCGCTTCTTCGATCAGGACCAGTTCTTCTATGAGAAGGAGATGATTGGAGAATGGATACGCAGCGAGTTTAAAAATTCGTAGTTGATAGCGGAATACCGTTCAGCGTCTAACTCAAAAGCGCCTCCCGCAAGGGCAGGCGCTTTTTGCATGTTGGGGCTTGGACCTCTAGGCGGGCTCGAAAAACTCTCGGCAGAATGCTGAAAAACAAGCGGCTTCGATTAGGAACGTTTCCGCAGGAAAACCTAGACCTTCGGGGAAGCGGCGTTTCGCCAGAGCTCCGCCATCTCGCGAGCGGCGGGGCTGAGGTAGCCGGATTTTCGATACAGCAGTCCGACCGTCCTGCGAATGCCCGGGTTTTGGATAGGGATGGCGCGGAGATTGTGGGCGTGGAAGAGCGTGGATCGTGAGGCTTGTTCGGGTAGAACGGTCGCCAGTCCGCTTGCTTCAAGCGTGCCGAGAATGCCTTCGATGGTGTTCATCTCGATTGAGACCTTGAGGGGCAGGTCGAGGTCGTCGCAGGTCTTTTCGAAAAGCCGCCGCGTGCAGTAGTCCCTGGTTAGCAAGGCGAGCGGGATTTCCTGCAGCGTTTTCAGGCTGATGCGTGACCTGCGGGCGATCGCTTGATTAGGAGCGGCTATGAGGGCGAAGCTTTCTTCGAAAAGCGGCTCGGAGTCGAGGAGCTGACTGTCGCCAGGGGTGAAGCTCACGCCCAGATCGAGCTCGCCCTTGACGAGTTGCGTTTCGATTTCGTCGGCCGAAAGCTCAGCGATGGAGACGAATATATGAGGGAAACGGGCTTTGAAGGCGCTGATGATGGGAGCGGCATGGAAGCTGTTGGGCGTTTGAGCGATGCCTAAGTTCAAGCGGCCGCGAGTGAGACCTTCGATTTCCTGTACCGCTTCGATGGATTCCTGGGAAAGGGCCAGAATACGGTCCGCGTAGTCCCAGAAGAGCTTGCCGGCCTCAGTGAGCCGCACGCCTCGACCGATGCGTTCGAACAAGGCGACGCCGATCTGATCTTCCAGCTGTCGAATCTGCTGCGAGAGGGCGGGTTGGGCGATGTTCAAACGCTCCGCCGCGTTTCTGAAATGCTCTTCCGCGGCGACGACGGTGAAATAGCGAAGGTGTCGGAGCTCCATGGTGAATTCGTAATGATAGGTAAAACCGATCAAAACAATCAGAAAAGAGTAATATTTTTATCTAAAGAAACGGGTTAGTATCCCTGCATCGAGCCGGACGACCCGGTTTTCGAAACTGAAATCTGAAACGAAAAACTGAATACAATGAAAACGAAAGCTATCTACTATCATGCTGGTTGCCCTGTCTGTGTTGAAGCCGAGCGAGGAGTTGCTCAAGCCATCGATCGCGATCGCTATGACCTGGAGGTCGTGCACCTGGGCGAGGAAGGAAACCGAATCGAAGAGGCTGAATCCGCAGGGGTGCGATCCGTGCCGGCTCTCGCTTTGGGAGACCAGGTGTTTCACATCAACTTCGGAGCGGAGCTTTCCGCCCTAAAGGACTAGGTATAAAGGAGGACGTATCCATGAATCTGCTACTACGCTACACAAGTTTTATCGTGTCATTGGGGTTGGGGCATGCTTCTCTGGCCTGTGAGAACTGCTCTACGCCTGTACCGGAGGATCCTGCGCTTTCGATCGAGTCCGCGTCGGTGACTCGTCTGCTGGATCTCGACCTGCTCGTTTTTGAAGTGAATCTGAAGGGGGCTGCCGGGAGTGTGACGCCTGAACCTAAGGGCATGCTCGATGGAGCTCCGGTACTTGGATACGTCTTTCCGACCACGCTAGAGCCGGAGGCGGTCGGGTTTGGCGAGGTCGAGGGAATCCTCGCTCTTGCCGCGACCTCTCATCCGGATTTCGACGATACGCCGCTCTGGGATGAGGATTCGGATGGCGACTACGGCAACGACGGAGTCATCTGGCACACGCATTGGGTGGTGTTGGCCGAAGACAGCCGGATCGAGGCCTTGGCGGTGAAGCAGTTCGAGAAAGGCGACGATTCGGTAGTGTTGCCACCAACCAACCCAGGCATGCCCATGTACATGGACTCGCCCGGCTATGCGGTGATGACCAAAGACAATCGCTTGCGGATCGTTGTGCCAGAATATCGGATACGGAGTGACGAATCGTTTCGCTTCGATGCAGTGACTGCTTTCATGAGAGTGAACACCAGCGATCCCGACCGACCGATGCTTGGGGTTTACAAAGTCTACAGCGTGGCCTCAGGAGATCTGAGTCTCCCGTACGAGGTCGCGAATGATACAAGAGGATTGAACTGAGCTAGAATCTCAAATCCGGGCCAAGTGTCGGTCTGCTTGGTCCGGCTGTCAGCTAGGATGGTGGTCTGGAGAGTGGCTCTTGGCTTGGTCGCGCTGCTGTTGGTGTTCGGGAAGTTTTTTGAGCGGATTTCGATCTCGCTACTTGCTATCTAAGTTAGGGAAGCACGAGGCCGCGTGGGTCGAGGACGAGTCGGAAGAACTGCTCACCTTCAGGCAGCTCAAGATAAAAGACATGGAAGCCATTTTCGACGAGCGGCTCGCCTTCAATATCGTACCAAGGCCCGTTGGGCAGGGAGGCTGCCTGCAGTTTGACAGCATCGTTCTTTTCCCAGAAGACGCGGAGGCCCTCGGGATCCGAGGAGGGAGTCAGCTCAAAGGGAGGGATTTCGTAGGATTCGACTATGCTCTTGGTGGAGAATTCGCTGGTCTTGCCGTCAAAGGTCTTGGTGACAGTCAGGCTCTTGGCAGTGGCGAGCGGATGGTTCGAGGGCACAACGAGCTCTTCGTAGAAGGAGGCGCTGCCAGAGACGGAGCGGGTGAGAATGTAGATGCGGCCCTGCGGATGGACTCGCTCAAGATCCGAAAAGACTTCGTAAGTGACTGGCTCTTCCGACTGGGCTGGAGAAATGGCAAGGTGGATGGTTACGTTGTCTTCCTCGTCTGGTTGGGAGCGAAGAGCGGCCACGACCATGGGGGCAGCGATTGGCGTAGTGGCGAATCTGATACCAGCGACACGTGTATCGTCGCCGTTTTCGTAGATCTTGTTCTGGGTGAGGGTGACGACGCCTTCCCCGGTGGCGCGGATGCCGTTTTCGGTATTGTGGGCGATGGTGTTCCGATCCAGGAAGACTGGGGTGTTGCCGATATCGATACCGTCTTTGTTGGGGACCGGGGAAAATTGCGAGGTGACACCGATGTAGTTCTGAACGAGGTTCACCTGATACTCGGAGACGATTTGGATGCCGGTTTCCGTGTTTCCGGAAATAGTGTTCTCCTCCAGCACGACGGCTGGCGTATCCTCTGCCGGCTCGCCGGTTTTCGAGATGATCACGCCGATGGTATTGCCAAGACCGTTCGCTCCTGAGGCGTCGGTCCCGATGGTGTTTTGCTTGACCTGGATGTCGGTGCCTTCGCCCAGAAAGGCGAGTCCGATGCGGTTGTGGCCGATGACATTGCCGCCTCCTCCATCGTAGGCGCCGATTTTCACGTGGCTAGCGTCGCCCACCACGATGCCGAATGAATTCGTTATTTCCGCCCCTGCGGTGGTGCCGACGATGTTGCCACTGAGCCGATGGTTTTCTCCGTTGAAGAGCATGATTCCGGCTCTGGGCGAAGCGGAGTCATGCTTGGCTATGGTGTTCGATTCGATGACGACGTCGCTTGCGTCGCCGTAGATGCTAATGCCGCAGTATTGGGTTGCGTTGGCCGGTATGTCGCCGGCGTCGTTGATGCCGATCTTGTTGTTGGAAATCGTAAAGCCGCTTCCCGGAGCGACGCCTTCCAGCCCGTCGAATGGCAGAGTGGGATTTCCCAGTTGGAAGGATGAATCGCTTGAGACTTCCCCTACCTGCAAGTGACCGGAGACGAGCACGTTCCATTCGTGGCCAGCGATGGTATTGCCGGAGATTTCAATGTCGCTGCTGCCGCTCAGGTGAATGCCGTGATTGTGGCTGCCAGAGGGGAGATTGGCGGGAAGCTGCTGGTTGTCGCCGAATTGGAGGCCAATGCGGTTGCCACTGATCTCGCCATTTTTCAGGCGATGGCCGAAGAGGAGAAGGTTGCTGGAATGGCCCGCGATCTTGTTTCCACTGACCGTGAACCCATCCAGGTCGGCTTCGAGTTCGGCACGGATGGTGATGCCATTGTTCCGGCCTTGGGATTGCACGTTCCCGTTGGCGTCTAGACCGACCTCGTTGCCGGAGATGTTCAGCCCGGCGATGGGTCCGATCGTAGTCACGTTTATGCCAGACTCGGTGCCAGCAATGAGGTTTTCCGAAACTTGATTGTTGGAACCCGAGGCGATCAGGACACCAATGCCGGTGTCGATAAAGGCGCCAGTTGGAGAGATGCCGATGCGGTTGCCGATAATCTGGTTGGCGTCCGGACTGGCGCCGCCTTCGAGTTGCCGAATGAAGACTGCCGCGCCGGCGTTGATGACGTTTTGCGATTCCGGGCTGGGTCCGCCGATTGTGTTTCCTGAAACGCTTTCGATGAGAATGCCGTTGAAGGTTTCGACTGACGATTCGCCTGACGTGTCGGTGCCGATGTAGTTGCCGACGATGGTATTGCCGCCATATTTCGATAGCTTGATGGCGCCGTGCTCGTTGCCCAGGAATCCGTTGATCACGAAACCTTTTACGGTGCTGCTGCCTCCTTGGAGTTCGAGGCCGCTGGCTTCGAGGCCATTTCCGCGGACCTCCACGAATCCTCCCGCTTGCGTGGTGGCGTCGATCTCGACTTGCTCGGTGACAGGCGGCAAGGCGGAGAGAAGCGGTATGGTGGGAATGCCTTCGCCAGGAATGTCAAAGGTGATGAGCCTGCCGAGCCCGGCGTTCACCGCTTCTATGGCGGAGCGGAGAGTGCATTCCGGATCGCCGTTGGCGATGGTGTCGCCTGTCGACCAGCCATTCTCATCGGTGGGATCGCGGGATTTGTCGCCGGTTGAATTCACGACGATTTCCACGCTTGGCTCCTCCACGGCGATGGGCTTGATGCTTTCAAACGACGCGCTGAAGGTTCGCGTGTGGAAGGCTTGGGAGGGACCGTTGAGGTTACCGGTGAACGGCGTCTTGACGCGGAACTGAGTAGAGGGGACTTCTAGTCGGATTTCCTCGACCTCGTTTATGTCGAGATTGAATTGATCTCTTACCTTCACCCGAAAGGAGAAGCTAAACGAGCGGCGTCCCGTTGGAAACTGGGCTGAGATTAGGTTGGGGAACGGCTGGCTGAAGCTATCCAATCCTGATACGGAGCCCGGGACGAGATCGGTGAATCGTGGTACATTCACGGCGACGCTCGAGTAGTAGAGATCGAGATGCGGAAAGGAGTCGACCTCGACATAGACGTTAAACTCGTCATCGGCTTCGACGCTCGAATTGCCCAATCCGGTATAGGTTTTACCTCGCGTATAGAGGATGTAGGTGGTGAGACTACCGTTGATCGATTCCTGTCCTTCAGAGGTCCGAACCGAGGCGGATATGCTAATGGTTTGAGCGGTCGAGGTCGGCGGTAGGTCGTTTATGGAGGCGACGGCAAGGTCGAACCAGACCCGGACGGCTCCGGTGGGCGCGCCTGCAGCTTCCTCGGAATCCAGCGAGACAGTGATGGATCGGCCGCTGCCGGTGACGTCGACAACAGAGCCATTCCGCCACTGCCATGTGCCCATATAGGTGAATCCTTCCGGCAGGCTGATATTTATGCTGCCCGAATAGATGACATGGTCCGCGTTGAGATCCATCTGCAACGAGACGCGTGCTCCCGGGATCGTGACGTCGGAAAGGCCGTTGATATTGGGATCGTAGAAATAAGCGTCGACCGTCCCTGAGCGGGCGAAAGGCAGACAGCTCAGGACGAAAAGCAACGAAAGAAAGAGACGGGACATCGTTCTTTTCATAAATCGGGCAACGTCGATTACTTATAACCCGTATTATAGAAAGTATTGAACAGGCAAGGCCTATTCATCTGCATAGTTTGTTCTCGAGCAGATTGTAAGCTTCGGGTTCAGCAGTCGCCACTGTTTCGACGATCGGTATCGCTCATCTTTTCGCCAGTTGAAGCGCTGATCGTATCCATATTTTGGGTATTATTTATCCCGTGCGAAGGTTTAGGCGTGGAGCGTCTCGGACGCCCCACCTGTGGAAAGCCTGGAGGCGGGTTTGCCTGGTCGGGGAATTGCGGCTTGAGGCCGCTTCTATGAGCGGCGACTAGAATTTCAAGCTGCCGAAGGCGTCGCCGAGGGAGTTGCCGAAGTTTTGGCTGCCGCGGTTGTTGCCGCCTCGGTTTCCGCCACCGCGAGGTCCGCCACCTTGGCGGGGGCCGCGGTTTGGGCCGCGGGGTGAATTTCGGTCGGAGGGGCGGTTGGAGTTGCGGTCCGCCCGGCGGTCGGACCCTACCTCGGGATTGGTCTTCATGCTGAGGCCGACGCGCTTTCGGGCGACGTCGACTTCGGTGACGGTGACTTGGACTTTTTGGCCGACTTTGACGACTTCGTTGGGGTCTTTGACGAAGTTGTCGGAGAGCTGGCTGACGTGGACGAGGCCGTCCTGGTGCACGCCGACATCGACGAAGGCCCCGAAGGCGGTGACGTTGGTGACCACTCCGGTGAGCTTCATGCCTTCGCGTAGGTCGGTGATCTCGTTGACGCCTTCCTTGAACTGGACGAGCTCAAATTCGGCACGGGGGTCGCGGCCGGGTTTGGCGAGCTCTTGCATGATGTCTTGCAGCGTGGGGAGACCGACTTCGTCTGTAGTGTATTTCTGGATATCGATCTTAGAGCGCTTGGAGGAGTCGCTCATCAAGTCCTTGACGCTGACGGTGAGGTCGGCGGCCATTTGTTCGAGAAGCGGGTAGCGTTCCGGGTGCACGGCGGAGGCGTCGAGGGGATTTTCCGCGCCGCGGATGCGGAGGAATCCTGCGGCTTGCTCGAAGGCTTTGGGGCCGATGCCCGCGACTTTGGTGAGCTGCTTGCGGGACTTGAAGGGACCGTTTGCTTCGCGGTGGGCGACGATGGCGCCGGCGAGGCGGGAATTGAGTCCGGAAACGTAGGAAAGCAGCTGCTTGGAGGCGGTGTTGATCTCCACGCCGACGGCGTTCACGCAGGAGAGAACGGTGTCGTCGAGCGAAGCCTTGAGGGCCTTTTGGTCGACGTCGTGCTGGTACTGTCCGACACCGATGGACTTGGGGTCGATTTTGACCAATTCCGCCAGCGGGTCCATGAGTCTCCGTCCGATGGATACAGCGCCGCGCACGGTGATGTCCTTGTCGGGGAATTCGTCGCGGGCGACTTCGGACGCGGAGTAGATGGAGGCTCCGGATTCGTTTACCATGACCACGGCGATGCTTTTCGGCAGACCGCAGGTGCGGACGAAGGCTTCGGTTTCGCGGGAGGCGGTGCCGTTTCCGATGGCGATGGCTTCGACCTGGAAGCGCTGGGCGAGGCCGGAGATGATGGTTTTGGCCTCATCGATCTGGCGAGCGGATTGGCTCGGGTAGATGACGGTGTCGAAGAGGAGCTTGCCTTGGGCGTCGAGAACGACGGTCTTGCAGCCGGTGCGGAAGCCCGGGTCGATAGCGATGATCGGTTTTTCGCCAAGGGCGGGAGCGAGGAGAAGTTCGCGTATGTTTGAAGCGAATACAGCGATGGCTTCGGCGTCGGCCCGCTTTTTCAGCTCCAGGCGGGCGGCGGTTTCCATGGAGATAGAAAGGAGCCGCTTGAAGGCGTCCTTGGTGGCGAGGCGGACTTGGTCGGCGGCCGGGGTGGAGGCGGTGACGAAACGGGCCTCCAGCTTGGCGAGGGCGAGGTCTTCGTCGGGACGCACGGACATGGAGAGGATCATCTCCTGTTCGCCGCGACGGATGGCCAGGATGCGGTGTGAGGGAGCTTTGGATACAGGCTCGGACCAGTCGAAGTAGTCGCGGTACTTGGCGCCTTCCTCTTCCTTGCCCATCATGACCTTGGAGGTGAGGGTGGAGTGGTTGATGTAGAGGTCGCGCAGTTCGGCGCGAGCGTCGGCGTCGTCGTTGATCCATTCCGCGATGATATCGCGGGCGCCGGCGAGGGCTTCGTCGGTGTTGGCCACTTCCTTTTCCGGATCGACGAAGGAGGCGGCTTCCGCGGCGGGATCGATGGCGGCGTCGGACTGGTTGTTGAAAATCTTTTCGGCGAGGGGCTCGAGGCCTTTTTCGCGGGCGATGGTGGCCTTGGTGCGGCGCTTGGGCTTGTAGGGCAGGTAGACGTCTTCGAGGCGGGCCATGGTTTCCGCTTCCATGACTTTGGCTTTCAGCTCGTCGGTGAGGACCTTCTGCTCGGTGAGGGATTTGAGGATGGCGGCGCGGCGTTCTTCGAGGGCTTTGAGCTGTTCGAGGCGGTCGCGGACGTTGGCGATCTGAACTTCGTCGAGGCCGCCGGTGGCTTCCTTACGATAGCGGGCGATGAAGGGCACGGTGGCACCTTCGAGGAGGAGCTTGGCGGTGGAAGCGACGTGGCTTTGGGGGAGGGAGAGTTCGTCGGCGATCTTGGGGAGAAATTGTTCGTGCATGAAAGGTGTATGACGGGTTTCAGGAATGGTTCTCTCGGAACCGCGTATGAGAGCGGATCTTCGCGGATAGGTTTAAAATGAGTAGGTTGGGGGAGAGCGTGCCCAGAGGTTGTCTCCTCGCTTCGCGCGTCGAGTGTCGCTCAGCTCGGTACGCTCCACCTTGAAAAGCGAGGGAGGATGGGATTGGGACCGGGGCTGGCAAGCTGGTTTTGCAGGGGCAGATCCCATAGCGAGGGGAGGCGCAACTCTTTTTTGTAACGTGGTGGATTAACACTTCTAAGGAATATCCGCCTTTTGTGGCCGCCTTGGCTTCGCTATCTTCGAGAGGTAGTCCGA
>NZ_JARXHY010000026.1 GCF_031127815.1 Pelagicoccus sp. SDUM812003
CCCCCCCCTTGCCGACAGTCGTATTATTATCATTATTTAAATCGAGACCCAACCAGATAGTTAACAGAAATCAGATCTTCCCATTCCAACACGTCAAAGGTAACGCTTACAGAATTGAAAATCCTCAACATAGTCCCGGACCTTTCGAGTGGAGGCGCTGAAAAACTTGTCGCCGAGTTAAACCAACAATTCGTTATTCGCAAGCACAAGAGCATAACCCTCACACTTTGTAACAATAAAAACGATTCCACCCAAAGCCTGAACCACAAAAAGCCATACGATGCGCTGAAGGCGCCTCATCGGTTGATCTCTTGGTATTTGAAGAATGGTCCATTCGAAATAGTTCATCTACACCTAACACCTGCTCAACTACTTGCGCCCTATATCAAGCTAATTGACCCCCAGGCGATCCTGGTGACAACAGAACACAGCACAACCAACCGCAGAAGACAATTGCGATTCGGAACTCTATTAGACGCCGTGCTCTATTTTCAGTTTTCGAAAGTGGTTTGCATAAGCCAAGGGAGCAGACAATTTTTAACCAAAGATCGACCGTATCTAAAACAAAAAACCTCTGTCATACTAAACGGAATCGATTCTTCCAGATTTCGTAGATCAGAAGTTGAACAAGATCCTACGCTTATACTATCAGTCGGCAGACTAGTGCACGCAAAGAACTTCCACTCTGCCATTCTTGCCCTAAAAAATATTAGAGATCTAAACTTCAAATACTTGATTGCCGGTACAGGCCCTGAGCAGCAAAAGCTACAGGACCTCATTATAAACAGCAGACTTGAAGACAAAGTGAAACTTGTGGGTCACATACAAAATATACCTAGATTCCTATCCAAAGGAAGCATATTTCTTACTCCATCAAACTCTGAGGGGTTTGGATTGGCCGCCGCTGAGGCGATGGCTTCAGGACTCGCCATAATCGGAAGCAACGTACCAGGACTGAGGGAGGTAATAGGAGAGGACAACGAGAGCTGCCTCCTTTCGAATCCAACTGACCTTGATAAAATGAGCTCGAACTTAAGAGCGGTTTTAATGAATTCAGCATTAAGAGAACGGCTACAATCAAATGCCTTAAAAAGGTCCAAGAAATTCTCTATACTGGATTCTTCCGACCGACATCTCTGTTTGTATAACCACCTGAATTCTCCTGAAATCATTTAGCCCTCGTGAAAATCTTTATTCTCAGTGCATACACACGTTCACTGATAAATCTGCGCGGTGAAATGATACGTTCTCTAACGGAACGAGGTCACGACGTTGTGGCACTCGCCCCAGAATGCGACTCCGAACTCACCTCTCGCCTCAGATCAAGGGGAGCTAGATTCATAAAGCTAACCATCAACAGAGCAGGTCTATCTCCAATAGGGGACCTGCGTTACACAATCCGCTTGGCGAGAATTCTATCGAATGAAAAACCAGACCTTTTGCTTTCGTATAACATAAAGCCAGTAATATTCGGTTCTTTTGCAGGACGCCTTGCAGGTGTCAAACACCTTGCGACAATCGTCGCTGGACTTGGATACGCCTTTTCACAACCCAGCAGCAACAAACACCGACTAGTCAGTAGCCTAACCAAGCTACTCTATCGCAACGCGATCTCCCGCCACAGCTTGATGATTTTTCAGAATAACGACGACCGAACTGATTTACAAAAACTAAAGCTGCTCAATCCACGCACAACCACTATCGTGGTTGGTGGGTCTGGTGTCGACACATCATGGTTCACAGAGAGCACCCCTTCGACAACTCCGGTCAGCTTTCTCCTGACAGCCCGCTTAATTTCCGATAAGGGCATTTATGAGTACTATGAGGCTGCAAAACGTATCTTGGCATCAGGCAGAAAAGCACAATTTCAGCTACTTGGCCCCTTCGACAGCAACCCGAAGGGAATTACCGAAAATGTGGTGAAAAAATGGAAGGCTGAGGGCATAATTCAATACTTGGGCGAATTGGACGACGTACGTCCCGCATACAATAACTGTAGCGTTTTCGTTTTACCATCCTACTATCGGGAAGGATGCCCCCGTTCTAGTCTCGAAGCCTTATCCTGTGGCAGACCGATCATTACAACAAACTCTGTAGGCTGTCGCGAAACCGTTATTGACGGGAAGAATGGATTTCTCGCACGGCCCAGATCGATCGAAGATATCGAGCAAGCCATGATACGCTTTATCGACGATCCCAGCCTAATTCACCGAATGGGCAAAGCGTCTCGCAAACTTGCAGTGGAACGATTTGACGTCCACACCGTCAACAGACGGATCATAGAAGCAATTGAAGCGTTGCCATGAATCCACAGTCAATTATTGTAAGTGGTGCCTCGGGCTGGCTCGGGAGAGAAATCCTCAAGTCCACCGCGAGAAAAACTGCATTTGGCCTGTTTCGAGACAAAGCCGTGGCAGATGCGTACGGTTCAACCTTTGCAGGTGATTTAAGTGATCCACTGCGCATCAGTCGCCTCGTAGAACAATATAACAACTTGGACTTACAAGCCGACTGCTTCATCCATTGCGCCGGGTTAGCTCATCAGCCAAACGAGACGCAAGAAATAAAAAGGGCGATGTGGCAAACGAACGACATAGGCACTGCCAACGCTCTAGAATTCTGTAAGCAAGTTGGAATAAACAAATTCGTCTACATCAGCACCATAGCAGGTTACGACTGGACCTCTATCGAACAAGCCACAGAGGATTCGAAACTTGTCCCGATAACCGAGTATGCGAAATCAAAAATTTCTGCCGAAAACCGGGTACTCGCATCTCCAATCGATAGTCGAATAATACGATTAGCAACAGTTTTCGGCCAAGGCGACATAGCTAACTTCTCTCGACTTTCGACCCTACTACGCAAAAGACGATTTCCAATACCAGGCGAAGGAATCGCTCGAAAGAGTGTGATCCCTATAGACACGGCCGCGAGCCTTATTGCGAAGTTCGCAACGATGGACAAAGTCCCATACCAAACAATAAACCTTGCTCTTCCCGAAGCACCGACTCTCAACGAGATATGTGACTGCTTTTCGCGAGTATGTAAATTCCCTAGAGCTCCACGAGTTCCACTCCCCGCTATCAAGGCCCTGGCAATGATAGGAGATTGCTTCAGTACTATCTGGGAAATGCCCTTTAGCACCAATGTGCTGAATAAGCTAACGACTTCAACTTGCGTAAACACGGACCGCATTCAAACGATCTTCCCCAAGGAACTCTTAGAAAGTTTTGAAGTTAGCCTCGAGCGCCACGCTAACTACTATCAGTCCCTACATTCATAAGTATTCGATAACAGAAATACCTTATTACATTCTTATGGATAGCGTACATGCCATGTCACTCCTATACCAGTTACTTCGACTCTATTTGTAACATACACGTTTCATCAAACGACTGCAACGCAAAGACAAAAAACTTAAACTCGCAGATCAGAACATCAATTTCACACAATGGCTATTTAAGATGCGCGTTTTTTAGCGCCATTGAACCAAACATCCTCCTAGACATAATCTCCACTTCGTATGCAAACATTTTCTACCTCGTTCCGCAAACGATCAACAGATTCATTTCAACAGAAAATAAAATAAATAACCAGAGCAATAAAACATTTCAGAGAATAACCAAGGAAACGCAAAGACTACGAACACACCACAGAAACAAACCAACACACGATTTACACCTTGGAAATCATCTAGACATTCACATCACCTCGACAAACATCCTCTTACCACTTAGCAGCTAATCATCTTTAAAGCTACTATAAACCGAGAAGACCTCTTCTGAAAGCATTCTTGATCCAAAGCACCGACAACGCAACCACATACCACTGCTCCTAAAATACAATCCTCGCTCCTAATAGCGCCTACACACGATTTAAACACTTCAAAATAACCAGAGAGCAACAACTAATTAATATTTATATGAAAAAAGCCTGCTTGGTAGTAAGTAATTATCTGACAGGAAACAAAATTTTTGATACGAATCGTCATCGTGACAACTGCGTAGACCGCTTTGTAAAACTCAAAAAAGCTATGCGGCAAGAAGGTTACGATTTATCAACGCACGACATAAACAGCATTGAACAGTCACAAATCGTTATTTATGCCTCCAATATGCCCGAAACACTTCCAAAGGAAGAAGACATAGAAAAAAGCTATCTTATTCTAAGCGAAAGCGAGTTCATTCGCCCAGATAACTACGACGTAAAAAAGCACGCATTTTTCAATAAGATATTCACCTGGGCAGACGACCTAGTAGACAATAATAAATACATTAAACTTAACTACGCCCACGCATTTCCGACGCACATAAACAAAGACTTATCCACTAAAAAAAAATTATGCGTCCTAATCTCCGGCAATAAAAAGCCAATACCCACACTAAACAAAAAACTACTAGCCCTCGACCTCTACGGAGAAAGAGTAAAAGCGATTCGTTGGTTTGAAGCAAACCAACCGAATGACTTTGATCTGTATGGAGTTGGCTGGGACAGATATCGCTTTAGCGGACCCAAAATCATCAGAGCACTCAACAGGATACCGCGACTTGCGCAATTCACGCTAAAACTCACGGGTTCCGCTTACTCTTCGTACAAGGGTACAATCAAGCACAAAAAGCCAATCATGCAGCAATACAAATTCTCTATAAGCTACGAGAACGCAAGAGACATACCAGGATACATAACCGAAAAGATATTTGATAGCTTTTTCGCAGGCTGCGTACCTATATACTGGGGAGCTAACAATATATCCAATCACATACCGACCAACACGTTCATCGACAAACGTAACTTCGAAAGTTACGAGGAACTTCACCGATACATAAAAAGTATAACAGATAGCGATTACTTAAGAATACTAGAGAACATAGAAGACTACCTATACTCCGACCTAGCATACCCATACAAGAGCGAGGGCTTCGCACAAACGATAATCCGAACGATCTTAAACAACTACGGAAGAAACAAGCGATGATCATCGTAAGAGTTTCAGGCGGGATAGGCAATCAGCTGTTTCAATATGCAATTGGCCGCGCAGCGTCTCACCACCACCAAGTTCCACTCAAACTAGATACCACATCCTACGAGACCTACACACTGCACAATGGCTTTCGCCTAAAACAATTCCTCACCCAATCGGAGATCGCCAAAGAGCAGGAGATACGAAGACTCAAAGGAGCAGACAATCTCATTTATCGTGCATTAAGAAGAGCGGGAATAATTAAACGCAATACATACTACAGTGAGAAAGAAAGGACGATATTCGACCCTGTTGCCTTATCAAAAAACCCGGTTTATCTAGATGGATACTGGCAAAACGAAAAATATTTTTCGAACATCAGGCAGATCTTACTGCAAGAAACGCAACCATCCGAACCTCTTAGCACCCAAGCTCAAGATCTATTTCTAATGACCCAAAGGAGCAATACAGTAAGCATTCACGTAAGAAGGGGGGATTACCTCAATCATCCAGAGATAGGAGTGCTTAGCCTAGATTACTACAAGAACGCAACAGATTACATAAAATCAAAGGTGCAATCACCTAAGTTTTACATTTTCTCAAATGACCTAGAGTGGTGTGAACAGAATCTCAATTTCATTAAAAACCCTATCTACGTTAACAACACTGTCACTGAAATCGACGATATCACGCTCATGAGCCAGTGCCAGCACAACATCATCGCGAACAGCTCCTTTAGCTGGTGGGCTGCTTGGCTAAACCAACGCACACACAAGATTGTCATTTCTCCGAAAAAATGGATGGCTGAAAACAACCGTGGTTACAGATGGGCACTCGAATCCTGGATAGAATTATAATACCTACATCTACAATGAACAAAAAAGAAACAGAGAAAGACATACAGACCAAGCAAGACATCGAATACCGGTTCCCCTATCACTACATCCCAGAGTACAAAAAGAATTTCTTCCAAAACTTCACTTGGGGATGGTCAATAAATTACGTTACCGCGATAGAATTTATACTAGAGGAAATCAAGGAATTAGACCAAAATATTCAATCAATTTATGACTTAGGCTGCGGAGACGGGAGAATAACGAAAGAGCTACACGAGGAGTTTAACAACAAAGAGGTAATAGGTATCGACTACTCTGAAAGGGCGATAAACCTAGCCAAAGCAATGTCTCCAGCAGTTGACTACAAACGATTAGATATTACCGAGGCAAAGAATATGAAAAAGGTCGACGCACTGACCTTAATTGAAGTCCTTGAACACATACCTTTGAAATCATGTGAAAACTTTGTGAATGCCCTATCCGGACTGATAAATACTGGTGGCTTTCTCTTCTTAACAGTACCCCACAAGAACGTACCCGTCTCATACAAACATTTTCAACATTTCGACCTAGAAACCTTAAAAAAGTATTTCGAGGGTGATTTTACATTTGAAAAAGTGTGTTACATACAAAAGTCACCAGTTCACAAGAAATTAGTTTCAAAGATAATAAACAACAACTTCTACGTAATCAAAAGCAAAACCATCAACAACGCCTACCATAGATATTACAAAAACCACTGTTTTCACGCCAAGAACAATAATTGCGAAAGGATATACTTGAGACTGAAAAAAAAGTAGGAACGCACTAGCGACAGAGCAAGAAACCAACCTCATCGCCGCCCTGACCCGAAGACTACCATCAAAGACCCCAGGAGACTTGAACTATTATCCAACAAAGCTATCAAATCATCAGGAACTCAGCCTTCATCGCGGCACTGAACGATTTGGGACTTACTCCTAATTTTGAACAAATTCATGCCAGCCAACAAACCAGCCATCTCAATAGTAATGTCCGTTTACAACAGCGAGAAATACCTCGCTGAATCAATCGAGAGCATCCTCCATCAAACGTTCACCGACTTTGAGTTCATTATTATCGATGACGGCTCTGCCGACAGGAGCCGATCGATCATTGAGTCCTATCTGGCAAAAGACAAACGAATCACGTTAATCAGCCGCGAAAACAAAGGCCTACCATACTCACTAAACGAAGGCATCGCACTTGCGGAAGGAAGATACATCGCACGCATGGACGCTGACGATATTTCCCTGCCCAATCGTATCGAGAAACAGATCGCGTTCATGGACTCACACAAAGAGATTGGGGTTTGTGGAACATTAGCTTACCTCTTCCAGGACAACCCCACAAAAAGGCAAGTATTGCGACACCCAGAGGACCATGACTCATTGAGAGTGCGATTACTGTTTTCTGTTTGCTTCATCCACCCGACAGTTATCATCCGAAAAAAGCTGCTAGACGAACTAGATTATATTTACAACGTTGATTTCAACAACTCTCAAGACTACGAACTCTGGTCAAGATTGGCCGACAAAACTAGATTTTTCAACATTCAACAACCACTAATATATTACCGGGTGTCCCCCACAAGCATCACCGCGAACACGAACAAAGAGAGACTAACCTCAAGATACCCGCTAATTTCCAAGGTTCAGAAAGAGCAACTCGCGATACTTGGATTAGACTTGAATGCAGACGAATCAATCATGCATTTTAGACTTGGATTAAATACTGACATGATACTCCTGAATAAGAATGCTAGCTATGTTAAAAGCCACCTGTACAGGTTAATCAAAGCGAACAGAAAAGAAAGACAATTCGACAGAATAAAACTATACAACTTCTTGTCCAAAAAGTATTTTATATTTACAGTGCTTACATTTAAAAACAACTATAAAAACAATATCTTAAACCTTTTTAGCTTTATGTTCATAAGAGGACTTATTCAGATTTCATACGAACAGGTGCTTAATCTCTTACTCATTACCTCATTACTGTCCTCTTCAAAGCACACAACCAAAGACCGTGAATCACTAAACAACTAGCAAAGTATTGTTAGACTTGAAATCAAATCAAAAGCATTTTTATAGTTTAAAACAGCAAGGGCCATCGACCACCAGAATGCTCAATCACACCCAGCAGCAATATAAAGCAGAGGCGACTAACCCACTATACAGCATCTAGAGCCCACTAAACAGGCTTCGTCGTCAATCGATTCCGAGACGAGCAAATCATTCGAATGAGCTTGGCCGTGACAAGAAAAACTCAAGACTTACCGACATTCGCATCCGAAAGAGTCCCATTGTAAATCTGCAAATCTGATCACGTACATCACAGACTACCATTGAATACCTTGATTTTGACATCCGCTATCAACACCTCTATAATATGACAATTCTCGTAACAGGCTGTGCTGGATTTATTGGCTGGAGGACTTCCTCGATGCTCATAGAGCAGGGACACAAGGTCATCGGTATTGATAATTTCAACTCTTACTATGACACTCGATTGAAGGATTGGCGCACCGAACAGTTGAAGAAAAGTGATTCGTTTGAACTTGTGAATGGTGATATCGAAAACCTAGGGCTGCTCAACTACCTGTTTTCGAACCATCGTTTTGATGCCGTCATCAATCTCGCTGCACGGGCTGGGGTTCGCTATAGCATGGAGAATCCGCATGTCTATCTGAATTCGAACGCAGATGGCACGCTCAACCTGCTGGAATGCATGCGGAAGAACAACATAAAGAAATTGGTTCTCGCCTCGACATCATCGCTTTATGCAGGCCAGGAAATGCCCTTTCTGGAGTCACTTCCGGTCAACCAACCGATCTCTCCGTACGCTGCCTCGAAAAAGGCGGCCGAAGTGATGGCCTACACCTACCACTACCTCTATGGGTTCGATGTGTCAGTGGTACGCTACTTCACAGTATATGGGCCAGCTGGCAGACCAGATATGAGCCCACTTCGATTTATCAAATGGATTGACGAAGGTACCCCCATCAAGCTCTTCGGCGATGGCACTCAATCTCGCGATTTCACCTACGTCGACGACATTGCCCGCGGCACCATTCTTGCCCTAGCAGAGGTGGGGTATGAAATCATCAATCTAGGAGGAGGAAACAATCCGATTTCCATTCTTAAGATGATCAATACTTTCGAAAAGCTGCTTGGAAAGAAAGCGACTATCGACGAGCGTCCTTTCAACAAATCCGATATGAAACACACCTGGGCCAACATCGAAAAAGCGAAAGAGCTGTTAAACTGGTCGCCAGAAATAGACTTTGATACAGGAATGCAACGTACCGTAGATTGGTATCTTGAGAACAAGGAATGGGTCTGCGATTTACGAATCTAACTTGTTTACACACTTCGCATATTGCGAAATTGAAGTAGATTCCAAATTACAACGTTCCATTAGCGAATGACCTCCACCACGCTCCTTCTGTTCGCAATCGCCAGCCTTGTTTTGGGAACTTTGGGCATTCCTCTGTATATACGCATGGCACGAGCGAGGAATATACTCGACACACCCAACCAAAGGAGCTCGCACTCCATTCCCACTCCAAGAGGGGGCGGTATATTCATTCCAATTGGTCTCATCGCCTCTTTATTCATAGGATTGCAAGTATTCGAAATACAACTCGAAGATCCCTCTCTCTTGATCGCATTCTCGGCTGTAGCTCTCATCGGGTTTGTGGATGATATAAAGAATCTTCCCTCAACCTTGCGCTTATCCGCCCATCTCACTTGCGGAGCTAGCGTTGCATGGACCGCCCTGCCAGAACAGTCCAACGTCCTAGCGATGCTCACCTTGGCGATCTTGACCATCTGGCTCGTTGGTTGCCTGAATATCTTCAACTTCATGGACGGCATCGACGGGATCGCGACCTGCCAGGGGATTGTTGCGGCAGTCGTTTGGTACGTAATCTCCAAAGACTCCCAAAACACAATGGGCTCACTGCTAGCGACGGTCACAATCGGAGGTCTCCTAGCATTTCTGCTATTCAATTGGCCGCCTGCAAAAGTCTTCATGGGCGATAGTTCAAGCGGGTCGCTTGGGTTTCTCTTTGGGGCCTTTCCTTTGCTCATCGCCTCTAGTGATCTGTACGATCTGTGGATCCATGTTAATTATGGGGCACTCGCTCTTTTTCCTTTTCTATTCGACGGCTCCTTTACTCTGTTTCGGCGTTTGATGCGGAATGAGAATGTACTCGAAGCGCATCGATCCCATCTCTACCAGCGTTGGGTGCAAAGCGGGAAGTCACACCGCTTCGTCACCTCAGCCTATACGCTTTGGGCAACTCTTTGCGGTACGGTCTGTCTCCTTTCCTATTTCAATCTATCGCCACTCTGGATCTCCTGGGTAATCGCCTGTCTTCCGGCTCTTGGATTACTTCGGCACTCACAGAGATTTCCTCGTCAGTAGAGCTCCTCTCGGGGCGTACGGAACACCTTAATCAGCATGCTGGCCGCAACCTTTCAAAGAATTATGCTAGACATACATAATGTTTCCTTTGCATTATCATTGATGCAATGAGAAGCCTCCGATTTTTGGACAGAGAAGGGGAACTCGAAAAACTACGCTCATTCGCAAGCCTTGAGGTACCTTCACTAGCGATTCTGTACGGAAGACGCCGTTGCGGAAAATCGCGTCTCCTGCAAGAGTTCTCACGAGAGCAAGATCTCTACTTTCTCGCAGACAAACAAGACCCTACCTTGCAACGCGAACGACTTGCCCGCGATGTAGCCTTGCGATTCGACGGATTCGATCAGGTCCAGTACCCTTCCTGGGAAAGCATCCTCACCCAAGTTGACGGAAGGATGTCTCAGGGAAGCTGCCTTATTCTGGACGAGTTCCCCTACCTGGCAGCGACCAGCCCTGAGCTACCAAGCGTTATCCAAAGACTTCTAGACACGCGCCGCCTAAAGAACACCCACCTGATCCTATGCGGCTCATCGCAGCGCATGATGCTCAATCTCGCCATGGGAGCCGCGGAGCCTCTTTATGGTCGAAGCCAACTGTTCATGAAAATTCGTCCGCTAGAATGCGGGTGGATCACTAAAGCTTTGAGCTTCGATGCCAACGACTCAATCACGGCCTACGCAACACTCGGCGGGACACCTCGCTATTGGGAACTGGCGCGAAGTTATGACTCCATCGAAAGCTTCACCAAGGCTCTCATCTTAGATCGCGATGGCATCCTCCACGATGAGATGCGCAGGCTTCTACTAGACGATCTAAACGATTCCTCACTGGCGATCTCGTTGCTGTCACTGATCGGAAACGGTTCCCATCGAATTTCAGAACTTGCAGCGCGTATCGGCAAACCGGCTACGCAGCTAACACGCCCTATCGCAAACCTAGTGGAACTTGGCTACGTACGCCGCGAAACCCCTTTTGGCGAGAACGAGAAAAAGTCGAAACGCGGGCTCTATAAACTGTCGGACCCCTACCTAGCCTTCATCTACAAATTCGTAGAACCTAATCGATCTCGGCTCGAGATGGGAGATACGAACACTGTTTTCGACGATATAACCCCATCCCTTTCCCAACACGTGAGTCTGGTATGGGAAGATCTGGCTCGCCGTTCCGTTTCCCGACTGAACACTGCGAACATGGTCTGGCAACCCGCAAAACGTTGGTGGAAAGGCTCTAATGACAGAGAGATCGATATCGTCAGCGAATCCGCCGATAAACGGTGCGTTCTCGTCGGCGAAGCGAAATGGTCGAATTCCATCGACCCAATCAGAACACTCTATCGCCTTCAGGAAGTAGCCGAGCAGCTGCCAATCAGAAAGGGCCAGGAGCTCCGATTCGCCCTGTGGAGTAAAGCAAAAGCTGGCAAGAAAGGTGACCTCCACCTCATCAGCCCAACTACGGTGCTCAATGCTCTAACATGATCCCCCCACCCAATTCCAACATGTGCTCAATGATACTTCCCTTGATCCATAAAATCTTTGCGTTCTTCGCGTACTTCGCGGTTATACACACCTTTCAATGAAGAGATCCCATTCTTTTTCCCTCCTAGCAATTGCGTGGGCTGTGTCAGCAAGCTCCACAGCGCTTGCTTCTCCGCGCATCGAGTCCGACTCAATTACAGATCGCCACGACATGCTGCTGCTTCGAGACAACGCAGCGATCGAAAGCGCTGTGCTGACTTGGCCATGGCCCCTCGGGCGAGACTCCCTCGGCGATCACGGATCAGTGATCGGTGATCTCGAATCGCAGGCAGTCGCCCAAAGTCGGATGGGGGCACTTTACGAAAATGAAAGCGAGCTAGGATTTGGAGCGACTGAAGCATCGTTTTCTATCGCGTCCGATACGCTTCCTTTCCGCAGCTTTGGTTCGCAACCTCGGGAGCAGTTCCAAGCATCCCTTTCGCAGTCCTGGCTGAGCGAGTGGTTCGCGGGGAACTTGTCGTTCACCTACGCGGACGATCCCTTGGATGGGGACGAGTTTCGCCTCGACGGGTCCTACTTGGCCGTGGCTCTCGGAAACTGGTCCTTCGGGATCGATCAGGTGGAGCGCTGGTGGGGACCGGGCTGGGACGGTTCGCTGATCCTTTCCAACAACGCTCGCCCCGTTCCCGCTCTATCGCTCACTCGCATCTCGCCCGATGCGTTTGAAAACAAGTGGCTCAAGTGGATCGGCCCTTGGACCTTCACGACCTTCATGGGACAGCTGGACAACGACGAGGGTGAACGACCCGGCTCCGACGCACGCCTTTTCGGCATGCGCATCGACTTTTCCCCGTTCGGTTGGGACAATTTGGACATCGGGTTGAGCCGAGCGGCACAATGGGCGGGTGACGGACGTCCCGGAGGATTGGATACTTTTTGGAAACTACTTTTAGGCGAAGACAACGCGGTCAACGGAATCACCAACGAGAACGAGCCAGGCAACCAGCTGGCAGGGATCGACTACCGTCTAAGAATTCCCGGCTACAATTTCGCTCACTACTTTCAGATAATTGGCGAGGATGAGGAAACCTTTCTTCCTGATGCCAACATGATTATGGGCGGTTTCGAAACATGGGGCGAGCTTGCGAGAACTGGAACGACCTGGAGAGCGTACTGGGAATGGGCGGATACTCGAGCCGGGTATTTAAGACGAGATCCACGTCCAAGTCGGGATTTCAACACAGCCTACAACCACGGAATCTACCGCAGTGGGTACCGCTACCATGGTCGATCCATCGGGCACGCTATGGACGGAGACGGCGTGATGCGCTCCATCGGCGGGTTCATCGTTCAAGAAAACGGAAACCTTTGGGGAGCCAAATACCGTAACTACTCCCTCAACCGCGATGGTCGAGGCCCCAATTCCGTCACCATCGAACCTGTCGAAGGACAGTCCTTCGAAGTTTTCACTGAACTCAGCGACCTTTCATTCCTTCCTTTTATCAGCCATCAGCCATCAGCCATCAGTCATCCGAGGCTGAACCTTGGCCTCCACTACATCGACGAGGAGAATCAAGTCAGCGGAGAGAGCGATGACGACTTCGGCGGGCATGTGTCGATCACAACGTCGTTTTAGTTCGGCAAATCGCCGAAATTTAAGATCTAAAACCAAAAATTGAAAATTAGGAACCCTTTCCACGAGCACCGCTTTGCTCTTTTTGCAAACCTGCAATCTTAAGTTTTTAGTCTTCAATCTCTCCCCCCTTGCTCCCCTCCCCGTTGACGAGAACGTTGACACCTGATGCGCGATGCGTGATGCTTCATATATGAGAACGACCGTCAATCTGGACGAAGACATCATCCAGTCCGCTAAGGCTTTGGCGGAACGCTACAACAAAACACTCGGCCAGGTGCTGTCAGAGTTGGCCCGCAAGGGACTTCAAAAGCGGAAGACACAATTAGGCACCCGCAATGGCATTCCGATCCTTAACCCCAGCTCCGTAGACACCACCCCGCTCACTATCGATGAGGTAAATGAGCTGCGCGACTCCGAGTAAATGTCACGCTACCTGCTCGACGTTAACGTACTGCTGGCTCTCTTCGACCCTACTCATCTGCACCACGAGCAGTGCCATGACTGGGTCTCTCGACAGGGATCATTTGCTTGGGCGAGCTGTCCTCTGACCGAAAACGGATTTGCCCGCGTCATTTCCAACCCGAAATACCCGAATATTGAAACCACCCCGCAGGAAGCCCTTTCATCACTCAACCAATTCGCTCAAAGCAGCAACCACTCCTTTTGGCCTGACTCAATAAGCCTCCGAAAGCACGACGTCACGAAGTTTGGCCCCAAACAGCTTACCGACACTTATCTGGTCCAACTGGCCTCGAAAAACGACGGCAAGCTCGCCACCCTCGACAGACGACTGAAGCGCGCCTGGAACAATACGCCACACGCCGACCACGTCTTTCTTATTGGAAACTAACCTCCAAACCGAAGATCGAAAACGGGCTGGAGCGTAGCGAAAGCAGATCGAGATTCCTCTTTATTCCACGCTGCCTCGCGGAGAACGCGTCCGGAGGCCACTTGTCGATCATCACTTCGTTCTGAACCGAATTGAAAATTACTAATTGCTGATTGGAAATTAGGAACCTTCTCCGCGGTTAAGCTCTTGTCTGGCCCAATCTGCTATCTTGAACTTTTAATCTCCGATCCGTCAAAATCCCTTTGCGTCCTTCGCGTTCTTTGCGGTTAGTCACTACTCCCATTTTCAATTCAGACTCATGAAGTTGCCCAAGATCCTTCTTCTTTCGTTCCTAGGTGTTTTCAGCGCCGTCAGCTCGAACGCCCAGACTCTATCCTCAGAGCAGCAGGCGAAACTCAACAGCCTTCCGCCTGCCTTGCGGGCCCAGGCAATCGAGGAGCTTCGCAAGTACAATTCCGCCAACCAGTCGGAAAACGCCAATAGACCGATCGAACAGCAGGAAGTCGTCACCCGAGACGAGACGGTCGAGTCCGACGAACGCATCAAGGAGTCGTTCGAAAAGTCCACTGGGACCTCGGAAGACGAAGAGCAGTTCAGCGAGAAAAAGATCGAGCAGGAGCTCAAGCAGTTCGGCTACAATCTCTTCGCGGGCACGCCCACCACCTTCGCCCCTGGCACCATAGACATTCCCGTCCCGGTGGACTACGTTGTCGGCCCCGGCGATCAGGTGCGCATCCAGCTCTTCGGCAAGCAAAGCGCTAGCTACGACCTCTACGTCTCCCGCGAAGGGATTCTCCAAGTGCCGGAGCTCGGCCCCATATCCGTTGTGGGGCAAACCTTTCAGGAGCTGAAACAGAATATCGCCAGGCGCGTGTCCGAGCAAATGATCGGCATGGACGTCTTCATCACCCTCGGCGAGCTTCGCTCCATCCGCGTCTTTCTTCTCGGCGACGTGAAGCATCCCGGGGCCTACACGGTGAGCTCGCTTTCCACCATCACCAACGCTCTTTTCGTCAGCGGTGGCATTCGCTCCATCGGCTCCCTGCGCAACATCGAATTGAAGCGAGAGGGTGAAGTCATCGCGATTCTCGACCTGTACGATCTCCTGCTGAGGGGAGACATTTCCAAAGACCTGCCTCTGCAACCTGGCGACGTGATTTTCGTGCCGCCGGTCGGCAAGCTCACTGGTGTAGCAGGCGAAGTCCGCCGTCCTGCCATCTACGAATTGAAAAACGAGGATAGCATCGATCAGGTTATCGAACTTGCCGGCGGGCTGACTTCGCTGGCCTACCCATCGCTGTCCCAGATCGAGCGCATCTCCGACAACGGTCTCAAGACCTTGCTGGATGTTGACCTAACGAAAAGCGGCTCGGGAGATACTCCGATAAAGGATGGCGACACCGTGCGCATCTACTCAGCGCTCGATCGAGTGGACAACTACGTTCGCGTGGAGGGCATGGTGGAACGCCCGGGAGACTACCAGTGGCACGAAGGCATTCGCATATCCGACATCATTTCACACATCGAACAACTGCAGAACGACGCCGACCTTAGCTATGCTCTCGTCGTCTCCAAGAATCCCATCGACGGTCGATGGAGCACGCGCTCCTTCAGCTTCGAGAAGTATTTCCTTGGCCAGGATTCGAGGCACAATCTCGAACTGAGACCGAACGATCGCATCATCGTTTTCGATGATACCAACGTGGAGCGAGAGAACATCGAGCAAGTGATCGAACGCCTCAAGGCCCAAGGCACCAGCGCCGAGCCTCAGAAGATCGTCAGCATCTCCGGAAGCGTGCGCCACCCGGGAGAATACCCGCTCGACCAGCAGATGCCCATCTCCGACCTGATCCGAGCGGGCGGCGGCTTCACCCAGGACGCCTACACGCTCGAGGCGGAACTTCTACGCTTCAGCGACAACGGGAAGACCGTCAGGGACTCCATCTTGCTGCCCATAGACTTGGTAAGCTTGGAATCCAACCCCAGCTTGGACATCGAGTTGAAGCCCTTCGATTTGCTCACCATCAAGCGCATCCCCGAGTGGACAGAAAACGAGCAGATCGAGCTTTCGGGGGAAATCCGTTTCCCCGGAGTCTATACGATCGAGAGGGGCGAAACGCTCTCGCAAGTCATCGAACGAGCAGGAGGGCTCACCTCGCTCGCCCACCCTGAGTCGGCCGTTTTCCTCAGAGAAAGCCTGCGGGTGGCGGAGCAGGAAAACATCCTGAAGCTTCGCGAGCGCCTGCGCGGCGAGATCGCCAGCACCTCTCTGCAAAACGACGACGTCTCTTCGGACAGTATCAGCACCGCGGAGTCCCTTCTGGAGCAGCTTGAAAACACTGAGGCGGCGGGACGGCTAGTAATCAACCTGCCTGAGATCCTAATGGGCATGAGGGACGTGACGCTCAAGGCCGGCGACAAGCTCAAGGTGCCCAAGGAGCCGCAAGCGGTCACCATCATCGGAAGCGTCAACTACCCCACCTCCCATCTTTATCAAAATGACCTGACGCGCGACGATTACATCTCCCTCTCCGGAGGCCTGATGCGCAACGCTGACAAGAAGCAAATCTACATCGTGCGTGCCAATGGACGGGTCGAAACCGAAAAACGCTCCCGCTTTTTCCCCAATGGAAGCATTAGTATCCAACCCGGCGATACGATTGTGGTGCCGATCGACGTGGATCGCATGGCTCCGCTAAAGCTCTGGAGCGCCACCAGCCAGATCTTCTATCAAATCGCCCTCGGCGCCGCCGCTATCAATTCGTTCTAGCACCGCTTTGCGGTGATTGAAAATTGAAGATTACAGATTGAAAAAACTATGGCCGCGTACAAGTCCTTCGAGGAACTACCCGTATGGCAAGAATCAAGGGCAATCGTCGCTCTTATATACTCTCTGACAAAAGGCTCTAACTTCGCGAAAGATTTCGGTCTAAAGGATCAAATACAGAGAGCCGGCGTCTCTATCATGACCAACATAGCCGAAGGCTTTGAACGCCGATCTACTAAAGAATTTTGTCAGTTCCTAAATTACGCTAAAGCCAGTTCCGGTGAAGTACGTTCACTCACCGTCGTTGCTTCGGACCTAAAATACATCACAGATGAGCTGTTCAATTCAGTCCGCGACAAAACAATAAGTCTATCAAAATCAATCTCAGGATTTGACCGCTATCTAAGACAGTCAAATCGCTAGCATATCGAATTTTCAATCTGCGATATTCAATTTTCAATTAGATGAGCGAAGCGAATCAACAACCTCCTCCGTATCCACCTTATCCCTACTACCCGCAGGAAGAAGACGAGCTATCGCTCATCGATCTCTGGAATATCGTCTGGAGGCGCAAATGGCTGTGGCTGACGCTCGGGCCGCTGGCTGGTGTGCTTGGCATCTTCTACGCTCTCAACGCCCCAGTATACTATAAGGCAGAGGCCACGCTCGCCCCTAGCAATGAAGAGAAATCCGGAGGAGGCCTCGCAGCTCTCGCGGGTCAATTCGGGGGCCTCGCCTCCATGGCCGGCATCGACTTCGGCGGAGGCGGCTCGACCGATAACGCCCTCGCCGTGTTGAAATCGCGTCAGTTCCTGGCCCCATTCCTCACTCAGGAGGAGCGGCTAAAGGCTCTGTTTCCCAATCAATGGGACGAGGGAACCCAGCAATGGACCGTGGCCAAGGAGCGTCGAGGCGAAGACAATCGCCCGACCAAACAAGAGGCATACGACCGATTCACAAACGGGATCCTGTCCGTTTCACAGGACAAGAAATCCGGCATCGTGACCGTGGCCCTGGAAATGCAAGACCCAAAACTTGCGTCGGCGTGGACCAACGAATTGATCGCGACCCTCAACGAACACCTCAGGAAACAGGCTCTCGCCGAAGCGAGCAAAAACCTGGAATACTTGAACGAGCAGCTCAGCAAAACCAAGGTGCTCGAAATAAGAGAGGCGCTTTATACCCTGATAGAAAGCCAGACCAAAAACGCCATGCTCGCCAATGCGAAGAAGGACTACGCTTTCAAGATCATCGACCCGGCTGTCACTCCAGAAGTGAAGTCCAAACCGAAAAGAGGTCTGATCGTGATCGCGAGCGGTATGCTGGGCGGATTCTTAGGGCTGTTTCTCTGCTTCGTTTTCCACTTCGTCGAAACCGCTAAGAAATCCAAATCCTCCTAAAGATAGGGCGGTACCGCCGCGTCACGCCTAGTTAGGCGCAAAACCATCGTCAACTCCGACAACGCCCTCTGGGGTTTCAGAAAGCTGAACCCACCGCCGAACCGATCATATTGCGTAAAACGTCGCCTCAGCGCGGCGACCTAAAAGCCCTAGGGAGGCAACCTTCCTCAGCATAAAACGCTTCGCCAAGCCATTGGCAACCATGGTCTTACTTATCTGCGAAGCAATACTCGTTCACGAAGCCACAAAGCGGGTCCGAGAATGAAATACAATCCTCGCAGCCAGGGGGGCAGCGTCACCTTCTCGTAGGCGTTGGGCCAGAGCAGGAGCTGCAGCACATAGCCCGTCTTCTGCCGCAAGCTCGCGTAAAGCGAACAAACGAAAAGGCTTCTTCGAGCCATGTTCGTCGCCCTTCCCGGATACCCCTCTTCGGCGAGAATCTGTTCGATGCAAAATCGCTCTCGCCAGCTCGACACGCTCCGTGGAGGTTCGGGATGGGTATCGTCTCCTGATTCAGACCGCCAGAATCGCCCCGCAAGGCGCGATCTGATACGGGACGCTTCGCAGGGATAAGGCTCCGTGGTTGCTTGCGAAAGCTGATGCGAATCCCAAAGCCATTTCAGTCGATTCCAGCAATGCGAAGAGCCATGGATATCCAGATAGGCCAGCAGCTCGCGAGCTCCTGGTATCGCGACGCTCCGGCCGGAAATCTGGACCTGGCGGCGACTCGCCCAAAGCTGATCATCGGTAAACGGCATCAGAGCCTCGTTTCGAGACAGTTTCCAATGGAGCTCGATCAGTACGGTCCCCTTTCGGAGATGGATGTGATAGAGGCTGGGGGGTCTTGCGTTTCCAGATAGGATCAAATCCCAAAGGGGTTTGTCGAGAATCTCGAATCCAAACCCGCCTAGCAGATTCACTGCTCGGGCGAGATCCCGCTCGCGAACCAGCAAATCCAAGTCATTGAACTCTCGCTTCACGGGATCTCCATAAATCAGCTGGGAAACGATTGGTCCTTTCAAACTCAGATAAGGGATCTCCTCTTGCTCAAAGCGCGAGGCGACTGCCAGCAGCTCAGCCACGGCCTTCATTTGCGTGAGAGTGATTCGATTCCTAGCTTGGGTCAGCTCGCTGCGAATTGCGGGATCGATGACTCGCCAGTGATCGCTTGCTTGAAGCTGAGCGCAAACCGCGACCAGCACCCGGTGCCGGGCAAGAAGCTTTGAAAATCTCGACCAGTCGATGCGCTGGTCGAGGGAATCGTCGTTACCTAGAGGCCCCTTTGGACCAGACTCGAGCGAAGCCAGGAGCAGACGCAGCTCCGGGCAGACGCTGGCGATTCGAGAACTCCGCTGCCGCCGCATCAAGATGCGAACTACGCCGTCTTCCCTTTGAAGGATACGATTTTCGCTCCCTCGGCTTTCACCCCGTCGTGGCGGTAGGCGCTGCCCACTTCCGCATGAGCGGGGGCCCACTGCGGGGCGGAGAAATCGGGAATGTACTCCGGCACGAAGCTGTTGAGCTTGCGCTTGAGAGCGTTGTAGTCGGAAGAACGCAGCAGTGGGGAGAGCTCGCGAAGAAACTTCCGCACCTCAGCCTCGTCCGATCGCTGACCGGTGAATCGAAACACCTTCTTGTTTTCGGTGAGCTCCAAGGTCTCCTGGCCGTGCTGGAGTTCCTCGTAGAGCTTTTCGCCGGGGCGCAATCCAGTGAACTTGATCTCCACATCCTCGCCCACTCTGAGTCCGCTCAGCTTGATCATCTGCTTGGCGAGATCGTAGATCTTCATCGGCTCACCCATATCGAGGACGAAAATCTCTCCTCCCGCGGCGTCGATGGAACACTCGAGCACCAAGCCCACCGCTTCAGGGACCGTCATGAAATAGCGGGTGATCTCCGGATGGGTCACCGTCAGGGGACCGCCTTCCTCCAACTGTCGCTTGAAGGTGGGAATAACGCTGCCCGAGGAGCCGAGAACGTTTCCAAACCTCACCGCCACGAACTGCGTGATCTTCGAAGAGCCTTGAATGGATTGCAGGAAGATCTCGGCTAAGCGCTTGGACACGCCCATGACGTTGGTCGGATTGACGGCCTTGTCGGTGGAGATGAACACGAAGCGCTCCACCTCGTGCTTGATCGCCAGATCCGCCAAAAGGGCGGTACCCAGCGTATTGTTGCGTATGGCCTCCCCTGGCTGATGCTCCATCATGGGCACGTGCTTGTGGGCCGCCGCGTGGAAGATCACATCCGGAAGAAAGCCGCCGAGAAGAAAATCCATGCGGGCCTCGTCGGTGATATCGCCGATGAAGGCATGCGAAGCGATTTCCGGGAACTCCGTCTTTATCTTTTGCTCGGTCTGAAAAAGCAGGTACTCCGCACGCTCGACCATCAACAGCATGCTAGGATTGCACTGGGCGATCTGATGACAGAGCTCTCCGCCGATGGTTCCGCCAGCGCCCGTGACCATCACGACCTTTCCTGTAAGCTCCTTTAGAACCTTCTTGGAGTGCAGCTCTATCGAGTTGCGCCCGAGAAGGTCATCGATTTTCACCGGGCGGAGCTTATCCAGCTTTTTCCGTCCCGATACCAGGTCGTCCCAAGAGGGCACGGTTTCGATGGGGATCTCGAAACGCTCGGCCTGCTCGGTGATCTCGCGAATCTTGGACGGGGTCGCAGTGGGCATGGCCACGATCAGCTTGGTCACATTGCCATCTCGAGCGTTGGTCATCAGGGCGCTTACCGATCGGTAGACCTTCAAGCCGTGAACATGCTTGTTCCACTTCAGAGAGTCGTCGTCCACGAAAGCAACCGGAACCAGCGACTTTCCCGACTTGCTCATCAAATGGGCCGCGAGCGCCGCGCCCGTCTGCCCGGCCCCGTAGATGGCCACGCGTTGCTGGGCGGACCCGTCCGATAGGGCCGCCATGCCAGATCGCTTTTCGCGAAAGATTCGAAGCGAGGTTCGGAAAACGCAAATGAGACTGACGGAGAAAAAGTAGTCCAGCACGATGGCCGACTTGGAAGCGAGCAGTCCCAAATCGGAGTAGAAGGAAGCGACGAGAAAAACCAGCATCGGCGCCCCCATGGCCGCAGCCAGCCGGTACACGTCGGGAAGCCGGAAAAACGTGAGCAGCCCCTTGAATTGACCGAAAGCCAGCAATGAAAGCAGCTTGATCGGGATCAACCAGAAAACGGTCTGAAGCAGGAGGCCCTGAGTCCGATCGCTGATGGTGAAGCTGTCCCTGAACTCGAAGGCCAGCATCACGCTCGCCGCGCAAAGAAGGCCGTAAGAAACAAGCAGGATGGGAATTCTAGACTGTTGCTTCAGCCAGAGGGAGGTTTGGGCTGTCATAGAAGAGAGGATGCTCGCGCTATCGCACGACTTCGAAACCATTCCCGTTTCGAAGCCCTTGATAAGCAGGTTGTGTCACAAATGCTCTTTCCATTAGTTGAAATACCTAGAGTGCTGCAAGAGAAACAGCGATACTGTCGGGCAATTGCAAGCAGAATAGCTTTAGCCCTGCCATACCAATCATTTAGCCAGCTTATGAAGATCGAATTGGAAACAAATCTCATGACGTCGATTAGCAAGTCTTGATCGAAGATTCTTCAGATCACCCGAGAGATTTCGGATTCTAACCCTTGACCGGGCTCGCCGGGAATCAATGCTTCTAGGCGCCTTCGCCAACCAACGACTATGCCGACTCCGACTTGGACCTACCTCATCTTCGGGCTAAGAACGCGCTCTCAAGTCCCGCTGCCTCTCAGCTATCCGAATCGTCCCTCGCGATCCACAAACCGACGACTGTATTGACCCGTTAGACCAAAGAAAAGTCGTTAGCGATAGCCGCCAAAGTCTGGAATGCCTCAATACATCGCCTACTCACTTAGAATCCAATCCGAGTTCGAAATCCCCGAGTTTCACCAGGCCTCCTTCCCTGATGGCAATCTCGACGTAGCCATAGCCTCGAACACCGTCGGGTCCATAGGAACCCCCGCCGAGCGTGGAGTCACTTGGAAAGCATCTGCAAACCTATTGGAACTCAGGGTTCCGTCCGTCGCCAATTTCCTCGTTGTCGATGGCCGCAACATTCACATCGAACTATTCGACCCAACTAAAGAACGAGAGATGCGCGTCTATCTGCTCGGTTCCGTAATTGCGGCGCTACTTTACCAACGTGGCGATCTTGTCATGCACGCCTGCTCGATTGCTACCCCCAATGGAGCGACATTGTTCTGCGGCAAGTCGGGAGCCGGCAAATCAACCCTCGCAGCCACTTTAGCGCTAAACGGCTATCCAATGATCGCCGACGATGTAACCGTCATCCGCAACTCAGACGGATGCGGCTTCTATGCCCCTCCGTCCTTCCCAATCTCCCGCTTGTGCGGCGATGTCGTTTCGCTCTTAAACTGGACAAAAGCTAAATACGCGCCGCTCGAACTCGAAGAACGTAAGTTCCAAACCAGCTCTCCCCGCTTCGCTAGCAAAGCCCAGCTGCCAACCAGAATCGCTTTCCTCATACCAGACGCTGTAGAACGGATCTCCATCCGACCATTCAGTCCCCTTGAATCCATCAGCAATCTAGTAAAAAGATCATATCGCTACCGATTCGCAGTTGGCATGGGGCTAAAAGAAGCGCACTTCAAAAACATCACAGAGCTCGCTCAATCGGTCCAATGCTTCGAGATTCGCCGGCCCATTGGCCTGCAAAACCTAGATTCTTCATTGCGAGCGCTCATGGACTTCGTAAGAGACGAATAACGGCATGCACGGCTTCATCTGGCTAGCGTCCTATCCGAAGTCCGGGAACACTTGGCTGAGAGCTTTCCTCTGCAGCTACTTTCTGCGCGATGGCGGGACCATCGAACTCGACCGGCTCCCTTTCGGCTCTTTCATCACCCAACGCGAACTGATCGACGACTGGATCGGCTTCGAATCATCCGATTGGCCCGACCAAGAAATAGACCTCTATCGCCCCGCCATCCACCTCCGACTCGCGGAGAAACTCCCCGAGCTCTCGTTTTGCAAGACGCACGAACGCTTCCGCGAAAACCGCGAGGGCGACAGCATTTTTCCAACAAAAGCCACTCGCGCCACCATACTCATCGTACGCGACCCGAGAGACGTGGTCTGCTCCTTCGCCCACCACCTGCGAAGACCGATCCAAGAAGTCATAGACATCTTGGCAGACGAGGAATACATCCTTGACCACGCTCCCCTCAGCGCATTCTCGAAAATCCCTGAACCTCTCGGATCCTGGAGTGGCCACACTCTCTCTTGGCTAGACTCCCCCCTAGATCCCTACATCATCCGGTACGAAGACATGGCAAGCAACCCAACCGCGACTTTCGAAAACCTTCTGTCTTTTCTCGGCTATACCGTAGACTCAGCCAAGCTCCAGAAAGCTATCGTCGCCACGCGCTTTGCCCAACTTGCCAAACAGGAGTCCGAATCCGGCTATCGGGGCAAAAATCCAAACGTGAAAACCTTCTTTCGCCAAGGAATGCAGTCAGCATGGAAAAGACACCTTACGCCACTGCAAGAAGAGCAAATTTGCGAGCGACATGCAGCCATGATGCATCAGCTGAAATACGAGTTTTAGCTTGATAACCCATTCGCCACAAGCACCTTCTAATACATGAATTTCGCGGAGTTAACTCCTTCTTCCATTGTGGCCCGGAACGAAGAAATCCTTTCTACATGCCTTGGCGAAGAAACGGTGATGATGGACATCGAAAGCGGGAATTACTTCGGCCTTGGACTCATCGGCTCGCGTATCTGGCAACTCATCGAAACCCCCAACTCCATCCAACAAATTCTCGATAGTCTCCTTGCTGAATATGAAGTCGAAAAGGAACAGTGCCTCGAAGACATAATCGATTTTCTCGACCAGCTAGCCCAAAACCGCATAGTGCTAACCAAGTAA
Organism: Pelagicoccus sp. SDUM812003; assembly: GCF_031127815.1. Classification (NCBI taxonomy): domain Bacteria; kingdom Pseudomonadati; phylum Verrucomicrobiota; class Opitutia; order Puniceicoccales; family Pelagicoccaceae; genus Pelagicoccus; species Pelagicoccus sp. SDUM812003. The sequence goes on from NZ_JARXHY010000026.1 coordinate 24,301, forward strand.
CCCTCTGATCAAAATCGCATATGAACGATCCGGAAAACCAGCCTCTGGAAAGACCAGAAGCCCAGTCATCGAAAAAACAATGGAGCAAGCCCGAGCTCAAAGCTCTCGAAATTTCCGAGAACACCAAATCAGGGCCACTCATCAATATTAGTGAGGATGCTTTCTACCGCCCCTCTTGACCATCGGCTTTAATAGCTTGGACTCTCAGGTCGTCAGCTTCCCTCTAAAGCCGCAGTCCGTCCCTAACTCACAACTCCTTTTCCTCGAGGGGAATTGGCGATCCGGGCCCAATGAGCTGCTTAAGCTCTACGAGCAGTATGGCTTCGACCTGCTCCCTAAGCTTACAGGTGGATTCGCATTCGCCTTAATCGACTATAAACGGGATCTGATATTTGCCGCTCGCGACCTTGCTGGCATCGTCCCTTTCTACTTCGAGCACAGCGCACGCGAGCTAAAGTTCAGCTCTTGCCTATCCTCTCTCGTATCATCTGGAGCCGAAACCACCCTCGATGAAGCCGAAGCCAAACGTTTCCTGTCTTCGAGCTTCCTATCCCCAAGCCAAACGGGATACCTAAACATAAAGGTCCTACCTCCCGGGCACTATCTAACTGCCAAAGCCGATACACTCAGTATCAGTCCCTATTTCGCGGATACAAGCCTTGCCCCCCGGGCCGGAACAGACGAATCATACTCAGAGGAGCTCAAAAAGCTCCTGATAACAACGATCCGCGACCATACTCCTCGCCGAGCAAACTGGGGCACGCACATCAGCGGGGGACTCGACTCAGCCACGGTCACGCAGATCGCTAGCGACCACGCGGACAATTCGTCTACCGGAGGCTTCTCCTGGCTTCCAGCACCCAGCGACTCAAACCGCACTAGTTTCGAATACGAACTCGCTTACGCTTCCTCTCGATCGAGCAACTCCCCCTTAATCTTTTGCGGCCCTACAGCCGACGACGTAGTCAGTGTTTTAAGGAGGTCGTGGCCCCAACAACCCTACACAGGGTCGCTATTGAACGAATGGGCAGTATTGAAAGCAGCCCAAGCTCGCGGCATTACCTGCCTGCTTTCGGGATGGGGCGGAGACGAACTTGTGTCACATAGCGGCTCAAAAACCCCGCTGTCTTTGCTCCGCAGCAAACAATGGAAGGACCTTCAAGTCTACTACTCCAACGCTGGACGCCACCCGCGCCTCCGCATCGGCCTTCTTGCTGCGAAACAGCTCCTCCGAAACGGCTCGAGCCGCCTCTTCCCCCGCCCCGCCAAACCCAACCCTTTCCTTTCTCGCGCCGTCAATCACGAAAGTCTTTCTCGTTTCCCCTCTACGAGAAGTACTCTACAGGAGCAACAGCGAGAGCTCATCAATCACGGAGCCCTTCAAGCTCGACTCGCGTGCTGGCACGCAGCTGGAGCCAACCACGGCATTTCTTACATTTTCCCGCTTTTAGACCGACGGTTGATCGAATTCTCCCTAAGGCTGCCCCCACTGCAGTTCAACGACGGCAGAACAAAGCGAAAAGTCTTTAGAGCCGCAACGCATGGAATTATTCCCGAACTGATTCGAACCAACAAAGACAAGAACGATCCCATCAGATCCGAGGCTCTGCTACAGGCCCTGCGCTCCGGCCTCGCGGAAATCGGCTGCGAACTCAGGCAGAGAAGGACGCAACCTAAACGTGCAAGCTACCTCGACATGAAACATATACTCAATGAGCTCTCTCCAGAAAAACTGGCTCAACGAACACGATTTCGTCACCTACTCACCAGCCTCGCATTTCTCGACTTTTAACCATACCCAATGACCTCGAAGCCTCATCCTCCACTCCCACACGTATCCAAGCCTTCGAACATCAAAGACCTTGGGCCCATCGACATTGCTCAGCTAAAATCATTGGTGCTTAAGCTGAGCGAAAACGTTTGGAACCGAGAAAACGAGTCAAAGGAAAATAAATACTTCTGCTTTCACCACACCAGGCACATCGTCTTTCGATTCATAACAGCCAATCAGGATCCAAGAAAGGGGTACTCGAATCCCATCTGGCAGGTATGGAAACCCCAACTCCTACCCATCTTTGAAGCCGCATGTTCCTCTTACGGATTCCAAAACCCCTTCTACCCTAAGGTCATGCTGGCTAGGCTCGCAGCAGGTCACGTCATCGATCGGCACGTGGATGGAGCAGGTTCAAACCTGCTAACCCACAAGATTCACATTCCCATACAAACCAACCCTCTCGCATTGTTCCATTCTGAAAACGATTCCTACTATCTTGAAGAGGGACGTGCCTATGAAGTGAACAACGTCAAAGCCCACGGCGTTGAGAACCTAGGTCAAGAGGACCGAATCCATCTGATTTTCGAAGTCTTCGACAACGCCTGACGAATGAACGGCGCCCTCGCAACGGTGACCTCCAACGACTTCGTCAATGGAACTCAGATCATGATCCGCTCGTTTCTTAACACAAACGAATGGTTCAACGGCGACATAATAATTTTCCACACACAGGAACTCAGCTGCGACGCTCGCGCTTTCTTGAGCAGCCTCGGCCCACGAATTCAGCTGCGACTTCCCTCCCCTTTGATCGCACAAAGAATCGAAGGTATATTTGCCCACTCGCCAAACTCGGAAACCACAAAACTACGATTCCAATCTCTTAATTGCTTCAGCCTAAGAGGCTACAGCGAGATCCTGTTCTGCGACAGCGATATTCTATTCCTCGCAGACATCAGCGAGCTTCTCAACGCCTCAGGGGAGTTTGTCGCCGCTCCAGATGGAGCTAATTCGATGGGAAAAGCCCGCGATCGAGCCAGTTTTGAAATCATCGAAAAAAACAGCGAAAACAGGCTGCAAAGCACTTTCAACAGCGGCTTGTTCCTAGTCAGAAACGGACTACTGAATGACGAAACAGAAAGGCTGGTGCTACAAGAACTCACCGAAGAAAAGTGGCGTGCCACACAAACTCAACACACCGATCAAGCCGTTCTCAATCGCATTTTTGCGGACCAAGCGACCTTGGTGTCGTCAGTCTACAACTACCCTCTTCGCCACCTCTCAACTCTTCGCAATCTAAACAGCATCACCCCCAAAAGGGCAAAAGCCCTTCACTTCAACCTTCCCCTCCGTCCGTGGAACCCACGCTCGAGCGACCTATCCGATTCCGTCGATACCGACCTGCGAGAAGCCTACCTAAAGTGGCACGAAGAAGCAGCCAAATGGCCGCGATACAATTCCCCCAAAACCAATCCCAGCCTCCCCAAGCCATTCAGAGGCTCACGCTACGATCTTAATCACCTGATAGATAAGCATATCTTCATTCTCTCGCCCAACAATAGCGGATCCACATTTCTCAAAAACGCTCTCTCACTTTCTCGGAAAACCTGGAATCTTGAACGCGAAGGCCAACATACCTTCGGCTTCCAAGGTCCTAACCCCTCAAAACACAACAACCCACTTCTGTGGGCAAGCGACCCCAAACTCCTCCAATCGCTCCGCAATCCTTCCAACTACGACTGGAAGAAAACGAAAAAAGCATGGTATTTCCAAGCGTTCGCCCAAGACCCTAATGCCAACATCTTCGTCGAGAAATCGCCACCCTTCCTTCTGCTGGCCAAAAGCCTAGCCGAAAACTTCAAGAATCCCCATTTCATTTTTCTGAGTAGAAACCCCTTCGCCGTTGCCGAAGGAATCCTCCGGCGTCGATCGAAAGACTTTCCGAATCGAAGCATAGCTATTGAACAAACTGCCCTCCATATAACAACTTGCTTAAGTATCCAAAAATCAAATATAGAGGCATTCCGAACCAACGCACTACACTTCACTTACGAACAATTGTGCGACCAAACGGACGCCATAGCTCAAAAGCTCTCCGATCTCGCTCCAGAACTATCTGACTTAGATCTAAACCAAGTCATCCCAGTCAAAAGTCTATATGCAGAAAAACCGAGAAATATGAACAGCGAGCAGATCGCTCGACTTAGCGACCATGACCTAGCAGCCCTATCGAAGTGCTTCGCCCCTCATGTTCGATTGTTCGATTTTTTTGGATACAGTCCCTACACCACTAGTCCTTTCTCCTAAAGCGAGAATGACAGTAGGCCTATCACACACCGGCGCAAAGAACTCATTCATTCAAAGCCCCAAGGAATCAAAAGCCATACTCACCGTGTGACATCCACTGGCAATATCCGTTGCCAAACGGGTAATTCAGTATAGATAACGTCCGAAAAGTTTCGCACAATAGATGATGAAACCTCGAAGCCAATCGACTTAGCCAAATAGCCGTTCTTCCAATCAGACCGACCCATACCCGAGATTCATCTGTGATAGCCACCTATACAAAGCAGAGTCAGCGGAAGAAGCAATTCTCGGCACCAATTTGAATTCCCGAAACCCCATCTCGAGGAAGGCCTCAACATCAAAATAAACAAAACCTAAGGACTTTCGGTTTAAAACTTCCCGAGAACACCCGCGAGTAACTGCCTTACCTTGGTTTTTCTGCGATACACCATAGTAGCAAGTCCGTGAGGGGCAGTTGTACGCACACCCGCCGTTGGCAAAAAGTATAACTCGCCGTTTCTCGGGCAGATTCGACAAGAAATCGAGGTCGTCATTTCGATCCATAGGAAGCACCACTTGATCGTAAAGGTCGAATGCACTTTCCAAGCGCCGCTGCGAATCGATCTTTTTTATGACGCTAGCCTTGAGGCTGTACTTCGGGAAATCGTTCTTGATCTGACGAGCCAAGGAATCGTTTACGCAAATAATCGAATTCCCTGTACAATGGTGCTTTTCCAGTATCGGCAAGGTCAACTCGTAATCCTCCTTGCGAAAGAAATGGTTCGTCAGAGTCAAGGCGATCCGAATTCCTGCACGGTCAAGCGCCTTTACATGCTCCTTGGTCAATGAGCGCTCGGTAGAATGCACTCGTCCACCATACAGTGGAGATGCTATATCCAATGATCCGAACACGCTATCGATCTGCCCCAAGCCTACGTAAAGGTAATGAACCTTCAGGTAAGAAATAACATCTATTTCAGAAGATATACTCCGGCTAGACACCGTGTATCGGGCTAATGGTGACGAAAACGCCCTCAATCGTCGCACCGTCTCTGATAAAGAATGCTCAACGATACTCGCCACTTACTTCTCATTGTCTCCAAATCGCTAGAAGGTCAAATTCAGATTCCAACCAGTTCACATAGGTCATCTACTTAGACAAAAAGGACACCGAACTAAGATCGGTGCCCTTCAGTTATAAAATCAAAATGTGAGACCTAAGCTTTGCGTCGCTTAAGCGCGAAAAACCCAATTAAGACAGCCCCCATCAAGCCAACCAGGCTGCCAGAATCCGGGACGGGTTTGGTATCGACTGCCATTATGCCAGCCTTGAGGCCAAGCCACTCGTCGCCTTCATAAGTGACCGAGTAGTTTATAATGCCAGTTCTTTGCAGACCGACCTGTATCGACCCGCCAAAAACACTACTATCGAGAAGCAGCTCGATGTCCTCGCCAGTCTCAAAAATATCCCCAGAACCAACGACACCAGCGCCACTTCCCGCCGCAACTCCGCTCAGCGAAAAAACCGACCCGATGATGGGATCGAGAATCGTTCCCAACCCGATCGAAACAATCTGCTTTTCCCTGCTCAAGTTCTTAAAAAGAAACGAAATCTCCAGGTCAGTGATCAACTCTCTCAATGGGTTAAAACCAAGGCGATCTCTTTCTTTCGCTAGATCGCCGTTCGGATTGAGGATATTGAACTCACCATAAAACGTCTGAGATTGGCTGTCATTGGGATCGAACACGTGCTTAACGATATCGATATCCACATATTTGCTTGTTTGCCACAGAGCAGCGTTGGCTGCTGAAGTCCCTAGGAAGAGAAGAGTGGCAAGGGTTAGAAGTTTCGTTTTCATGATGTTGTTCGGGTTCGCAGTGGGATCTGCTGAGTCGAACAAAACTATCCCACTGCCAGACGATTTCCACAAGTCGCTCTACGACAGTTGCTTGCAAATAAGGGTTTCCCCTACAAGGCCATTGGGCCATAAAAAGCCTTCACTCTAGGGGCGCTAGGCGCCTTCGCTCAGGACTTTGGTCAAGGACTTGTAAAAACGCTGGCCGAACCTCCCCGCTAGCCGCCGTTTCGCGGCGTTTTTACACCTGTAAAGGCCGATTTTACGCCCTCGTGGGTAATTTGATTCACCTAACGGATCTAATACCCGAAATAAGTCCTGCCATCCAACGACTTACAGAACCCTACACCCATCGGGGATTCCCCGACTCAACCGATTCGGGCCATGATCTGACGCCCGACCGCTTCGATCACGTCGGCCACCACCGCGTTGCCAAACTGCTTGTAGGCCTGCCCGGGACGGGGATCGATCTGGTACTCCTCAGGGAAACCCATCAAGCGCCGGCATTCGATGGGATCGAGTTTCCGCACCTTGCCATCGACGAGATAGGCGCCGGTCTTGGCGGCCGCGCCACCTCCGTGGGCAGAGAGCGTGATGGCGTGGCCTTCGATGGAGTAGATACGCTCGCCTTGCCCGCCTTTGTTGATGCGGCCGATCTGGATCGGGCGGTTGGGACGACGTTCCAAGAGCTCCGAGACATCCGTTCGATCGATCGAAATGTCGTCGCGGTTGATGACCCACCGGGCAGCCTGGCCGTTTTTTAGAAGGAAATCCTTCAACCTCACCCGACGGCCTTCGGCCGGCGGAAACGAAAACTCTCCCTTCGCCACATCCTTTCGAATCCCCACGATGTAGAGCCGCTTGCGAGCCTGCGGCACCCCGTAGTCCGAAGCGTTGAGCACGTCCCATTTCGTGGCGTAACCCGCTTCCTCCAGCATATCCACGGTGCGTTGCAAGGTCTTGCCGCCCTGATGCTTCACGTAGTTGGCCACGTTCTCCAGAAACACCGCCTTGGGCCGCTTGGCGCTCACGATGCGCATGACTTCGAAAAACAGCGTCCCGCGAGCGTCCTCGAAACCGAGCTGCTTGCCGCTGACCGAAAAGGGCTGGCAGGGAAAGCCGCCGCAGAGCACCTCATGGTCCGGCACCTCCTCGGCGGCTATCTTTGTGATATCGCCCGCCGGCCGGTGGCCGAAGTTTCGCTCGTAGGTCGCAGCGGCATGCTTGTCGATCTCGCTGCTAAAAACGCAGCGCCCGCCGAGACGCTCCATGCCGAGGCGAAAACCGCCTATGCCCGCGAACAGATCTATGAAGGTAAACGTCATGACTGCTCCGTCTCCTTAAACGATGCGCCGCAACGCCTGCGGCGAAACCTCCTTGGCGTGCCGTAGCGATGTCTCGCCCTCCAGCACCGCCGTTCGAAACGCCTGCCGCTTCTCCTCGTCCGCGAAATCGAAGCCGATCAAGACTCGCCCCACGCGCTCGCCGGTGTAGCTGTAGTTGAAGTAGACGATGCTGGCCTCTCGCGAGTGCCCTTGCAGAAACTCCTTCAAGGCGCCAGCCCGTTCCGGAAACTCGATGCGGATGAACACCGGACGTTCCAGCAGACGAGGATCGAACTGGATCATGCGAAACTCCACATCCTCCTGCCCGGTGACCTCTTCGAACGCGATGCCCAGCGTACGTAAATCCTTTTCGAAAACTGAAATCTCCTCCGGCATGGCATCGATGCCGATCACCGGGGTAGCTTGCTTCCCGGCCACCATGCCATGCTGAAACTCGATGATGTTCACCGCGTCGGGAAAACGCTCCAGCAAATCGAGCAAACTGCCCGGCCGCTCCTCGATCGTGAAGCGGTAGTACTTGCGATGGGCTGAACCGATGCCAGCGTGACGCACGATCCAAGCGAGCTGACCGAAATCCATATTTCCGCCACACACGATGGTCAGCACCCGCTTGCCTCGGCAAGCTTGACGCTCCTTCATCCAAGCCGCCAGACCCATGGCCCCCGCCGGCTCAGGAATCACCCTTCGCTGCTCCCAAAGCAGCTGGATCGCCGCGCAAACCTCTTCGTTGGTCACGGTGATGAAGCGATCGACAAGCTGGGCGCAGAAGTGGCTGGTCAAATCTCCCGCCCGCTTGACCGCAGTCCCATCGCAAAAGACGTCCACGTAGTCCAGCGTCACCGGACCTCCGTTTGCCACCGCGGCCGCCATGGAAGCCTGCTCCACCCCTTCCACGCCCACCACTTCGATTTCCGGATAGTAGCGCTTGAGCCAACAGGCCACACCGGCCGCCATGCCGCCGCCGCCGATCTGCAGGTAGACCCGGTCGAAACCGCCTTGGCCCGACATCACCACCTCATCAGCCAAGGTGCCTTGCCCCGCCATCACCGCCAAGTCGTCGTAGGGATGGATGTAGGCTCGGCTTGCCTCGCGGGAAACCCGTTTGGCCTCCTCGGAGGCCGCATCGTAGGAATCCCCCACCAGCTTGACCACCACGCTGCGCCCGCCGATGGAGCGCACCGCGTTCTGCTTCATCATAGGGGTGGACCGGGGCATGAAGATGGTCGCCGTGGTGCCGAGCTTTCGAGCCGCGAGGGCCACGCCTTGAGCATGGTTTCCCGCCGAGGCGCAAACCACGCCGCGCTCCAGTTCCTGAGGGCTAAGCAGTTTCATGCGGTTGTAAGCCCCACGCCACTTGTAGGCGTGGATGGGGGAAAGGTCCTCCCGCTTCACGTACACCGCCTCGTCCGCATCCAGATCAAGAGCTTCAAGCGGCGTCGCCCCAGCCGCTTCATAGACGCGTTGGCGAGCGGCGAGCGTTTCATTGAAAAGGTCGTCGAGGGTGGGAATGGGCATGCGGAGGGAAGATCGAAATCAGGAATAGAAGGACCCCCAGATGCTCATGAAAAGCACCGTGCCAAACCAAGCGGAAATCGTAGCGAAGACACCGACCTGCGGAACGAAGAGGAAAAGGGCCGCCGCAAAGAGGGTCGCTACGATGACGGGTAGGATCACAACCTTCAATAGATTGCGCTTCGGGGGTTCGTCTTCGTCCATGCGAGCAGACGCTAGCTGCAAAATCCGAAATCCAAAGCTCAAAAAGCGGGAATCTTCCAACGCGACGGTCGCCATGGAGGGCAAGGCCAAAAGGTGGAGCGGGACCTCCGGGCACGCTCGTAGGTCGCATCCCTGTGCTCGCGCTGGAAAACGCGAGCCCAGAGGTCTCGCGCCACCCTGGGACCTCGCACGCCCTCGCCTTCAATCCCCGAACAACTTCTCGATCTCTTGACGGTCGCGCTCGGTAGGGCGGCCGAGATGGACGTCGCTTTCATCCCTTTGCCCACCGGGACGGCGGACTCTACCACGCGAAACGGGGCCACTACCCCAGCGGCCAATAGAAACAGAACGCGTCGGGACGCCGCGTCCCACCTAGTCGCGCCCAACCCCTAACTCTCCTTGTGGCCCGAAT
>NZ_JARXHY010000027.1 GCF_031127815.1 Pelagicoccus sp. SDUM812003
TCGAGCCTCGCTAGAACTTCAATCGATCAGTCGTGATGCCGGATCGGTGTCCGAGCGGTCGGGTAAAGCCCCTTAGCGTGTTGATCGTGTTGCCGCTCTAGCGATGTGTTCGAAACTGAATACGAACTTAGGATAAGAATTCGTGATTTCAAACAAACTCGTTATAACTTTATCTTTATTTCTCTTTCTTGAAATATTCTTTACGAATTCGGGTGCTTTCGGGTCGATTTCCACGTCGGAATCGCTTCTTTCCCCCGCCTAAGACCCTCAAAACCGCCAAAAAAAGAAATCTACCGACAGCCGCTCAGCGCTTGCCTACGTTTGGCCATTTCCCGCACTGTCACCTCCACAGCTCCCAGGCTTGACCGCTCCTAAAGCCCTCCCTGCAAACAACTACCCTCCATGACCTCTAGTCACTCCCGGTTAAGCAATACCGGCAGATTCGCCGCATGGATCGGCTTGCTTCTCTTCCTGCTCGTCAGCCTGATACTGATCGGCCAGTTCATCGGACTCGCCAGCAGCCTTTGCGCTTCGTTGGCAGTCATCAGTTGGGGCGTCCTTATCTGGATCTGCTCGCTGCGATTCGCCGGGCTGATCGTCGCTCTCACCGCTTTCATCGCTACGATCGGATACATCGCCCAGAGGCCATCCAACGATCGCGACTGGAAACCGGAGATCGCTCGCCTGCCGCGTTTCGAGATCGCCGACAAAACGCTATCACTCACTAACCTTCGAGACTTTCGATGGCGTTCAGTCAACGAATACGAAGAGCGCTGGGTGGATACGAACTACCAACTGGACGAGCTAAGGACTCTCGACGTTTTCGTGGTTCCGTTCGGACCCGCCGATCTCATGGCTCATGTGATGCTCAGCTTCGGTTTCGCAGACGGAAGGCGACTCGCCCTCTCAGTGGAAACGCGCCTCGAAAAGGACGAACACTATAGCCTGATCGGAGGAGCAGCTCGACAGCTCGAGCTGATCTACCTCTTCGGCGCTGAAGCGGACCTGCTGGGGCTTCGCATCTTCCATCGTGGAAACCGGGTCTACCGTTTCCCTTTGAAAACAACGCCGGATTTCGCCCGAGACCTGCTGCTCGATCTTTGCGCATCCGCCAATCAACTACACGAGCGCCCTCAATTCTACGCCACCCTGCGACACAACTGCACCACAACCCTTCTTCGCCACGTGGATCGCATCCATCCTGATCCCATTGGCTTTAGAAAAGAAATCCTTTTCCCCGCACACCTCGGAGAGCTCCTCCACCGTCTCGACTATCTGGATACCGATCTCGATTGGCCCGCCGCCCAAGAAGCCTTTCGCATCGACGAACGCGTCCGCCATAGCGGGGATCTCACAAACCTGTCCGATACCCTGTAAAACAAAGACTGAACTCTTTCGGAACCTAACAACGCCCCACCCCCTCCCTACGCCCTCTCTTCGCCTGCCTCTCGACCGAGGAGCGCCGCTTCATGCCACCGACTTTATCTAATGAACGCTTGAAGTCGCATTCGCCACAACCCCTGCCCTCGAAGCCATCGCCCAGATCCAAACGCAAAAGGAAAGCGCAGCCGAAGGCTTCGTCATCGAGCCTCCAAGTTCGATCAAAGCCAGGATAGAAGAAACGCCCAAACCGTCGCCGACTCGCTCCCAGCAGGTTGCAGAGACAAACCCAGCTGGGATCTTCTCAACAAGCGGTTGCACAAGCGGAATCCCATGTTCCTAACTAAGTAATTCCCGTTTTTTCATATTGATCGAAAGACCTAGCACGCTATCATGACCACGCCCAAGCTGATTGCAGGGCACGTCCGTATGAACCCCATTCGCGCTTCCGTCCTCCTCCTTGCCGCTTTCATCGCCACTGTTTGTTTCTTCGTATCAACAAGCGAAGACGAACCAGAGCAGCCTACCTCAACCAGGCAGCTGTCGGACAATCAACCGGTCGCGTCTTCCAGTTCCCCAAATGCTGGTCTGGTTTCGACCTCTTCCGTAGCGCCCGCAGCAACAGACTCGGGCATCGGAAACCTCCTTCGCGCCGTTCCCGAACTCTCCAGACACATTCTCAGCCGAGTGGGGAACGTCGAACTCGCAGCCACCGGCGAGTCAGGCAGAGCGCTCCTCTTCAAACCGCACGCCTCCCCGGGCAACCAAATCGTCAGAGTTGAGCTTCCAGAAAAACGCGATTCCGCGCGCTCGCCCATCCACCTCATGGCGGCGAACCGAATCGTCGTTCACCCTGCCCCCAACACCTCCGAAAGCGAGGGACTTGCTCTCGCCCGCAAGCTCAATGGTCAAGTGGTTGGGCGCGATAAGCTAACTGATGCCTTCCTCATCGAATTTCCCGGATACGAGGATCTCTCCACACTCCCTCGTCTCGTATCCAGCCTCCCGTCGGAGGAATCTTGGATCGCTTTCGCCGAACCCGATTTCCTCTACCGAATGGCCAGGGTTCCCAACGATCCAGATTACTCCAGACAAAAGGCCATGGACAGCCAATCCACCGCGCCGGGAAACATCCACTCTGCCATCAACGCCAGCGCCGGCTGGGATACGCGCACCTCCGCCGCTTCCCAAATCGTCGCTGTCATTGATACAGGAATACAGCTAGCCAACCCAGACCTCAAGAACAACCTTTGGAGCAACCGACTTGAAAAGGTAGACGGAATCGACAACGACGGAAACGGCTACATCGACGACATTCACGGCATCAATCTGATCGATAAGAACCAGCTCCCCGACGACACCGACGGACACGGCACCGCCGTCGCAGGCCTCATCGGCGCCAGCGGCAACAACCGCTACGCCATCGCCGGTGTCGCTTGGCAAGTCCAGCTCATGCCCATTCGCATCTTCGGAGAGGATGGCTTCGCAGCTTCTTCCGATGCAGCGACGGCTATCCTCTACGCCGTCAACCACGGAGCCAAAATCATAAACGCAAGTTGGGGAGGCGAAAGCGATAGCCTGCTCCTCAAACGCGCCATCGAGCGCGCCAACGATGCCGGCGCTCTCTTTGTCGCCTCAGCCGGAAACGAGTCGCAGGATATCGAATACGCTCCCACCTACCCAGCCAGCTACCAAATTCCCAACATCCTCACCGTCGCCGCCACAACGCTCTACGGGAACCTTGCCAGCTTCTCAAACAGCAACGAAAGCCTCGTGCACATCGCCGCCCCGGGCGAGAATCTCATTTCCCTCTCCATCAAACCCGGCCAAACCACAGCGCTGTTCTCCGGCACCTCCTTCTCCGCTCCACTCGTCAGCGGCATCGCAGCACTCGCTCGAGAACAATTCGGGCCGGAATCTCCCGAAGCCCTCAAACGGCGCATCCTCGTGTCCGCACGCGTTTACGAGGAACGAGTCATCCCCCAAACCCTCAGTCGCGGACATGCCGACCTCGACCGCGTCCTACGCGAAATCAAGTCGTCTCCAAAAAACGACGACAGAGAAAACGCCATCGAGCTCACCCCTCTAAACGATCGCCACTCCGGCAACACCTCCCTCGCGGGCACACAGAAGAACGAACCCCTCCCCGACAGCTCCAGCGCCTGGGGCACCGTTTGGTACTCCGCAAAACCTGACACAGATTCGCCATTTCGGATCAGGGTCTCCGACCAAGGTCCAGACACCGTGATCAGCTTCTTCGCCGGCGATGAATTGACTCCCATCGAAGCAACGGTCCTCGAAGACTCCGACTACATGGCTCGATTCGAGCTATCCGCCGAAAGCGAGGAGACGATCTACATCCAAATCGCTGCCAAACGACTCATCTGGTTTCAGATCGCCCTCGAAACGATTCCCCAAAACGACAACTTCGCCCAATCCATCCCCATCTCCCTAGAGCCTTTTGCTGTTTCCGCCAACAGCCTCTACGCGACAAGCGAAAACGACGAACCTAGCTACAACGGCGAAGGCTCCGTCTGGTGGACCTATCTCGCCCAAGAAGACGGTCAACTCCAGCTCTCCACAGCAGGGAGCGACTTCGATTCCCTTCTCCACGTTTACACTGGCCAGGCTCTCTCATCCCTACGGACCATCGCCTTCAACGACGACGTCGACCTTTCCGCCACTCACAGCGAACTCGTCATCGATGTGCAAAAAGGCGGTAGCTACCACATCCGCGTCTCCGGGAAAGGCTCTCATCCTCACCACGCGAAACTGAGCGGTCGACTCCTTCGCAAACCGCTATTCGTCGAACTCCCCAGCGACACCACCCTCCCCATCGGCGCCCAAGCCTCCTTCCGAGGCCGCGCTCTAGGGCCGCGCCCCATCACCTATCAATGGTACTTCAAAGGTACGCCCATTCCCGGAGCCGACTCGCCGCTTCTCATCATCGAAGCCATCGACGAGTCCGACGTCGGCGAATACACCTTGGTGGCCACTTCACCCGCGGGAAAGACCTCTAGTCCGCCCGCAAGACTTGCCCTCCTTGGCCAGGCGCCCGAATTCGCCCTCCAGCCTCGCTCGGGCGACTTTCCACAATCGAGCGACATCACGCTCGCCGCCTTTCTCAAGAATCCCTCCGGAGCCTCCTACCAATGGTATAAAGACGACGCCCCGATAACAGGAGCCAATGCCAACTCCTTCCTCATCGAAAACGCCGAGGCATCCGACTCCGCTACCTACCACCTCGTCGCGACCAATCCCAACGGCAGCATTCAAAGCGCATCCGCCATCATCACCGTCGGCGACGAGCAAGATTTCCTCTGGCGCCCCATCTTCGACGACGACTCTGTGCGAGACATAGTCGGCATCGTCCAGATCCACGGACAAGCCACCTGGTTCGCAGCCGCCTACGATCGACTTTGGCAATCCACTGACGGTTTCAGCTGGGAAGAAGCAAACATCCAGATCGATGGCCAACCTACCGGACCGGGCGAGTTCGCCAGCGTTCGGAAAGTGATGTATGGAAATGGGAAATACATCGTCGCTTTCGACTCCGTGTGGGCCGTCGGCGCTTCACTTGAAAAGCTCGTCATGGTCAAAAGCCCTGATACCAGAAACCGAGTTCGTGCCTACAACGGCGCCTTCCTCAACGGCTACTTCTACGCCTGGCAAAATCAGTCCCAACAACTCTCCCGTTCACTTGACGGCGTCATCTGGGAGAACCTCCCTGCCCGCATCTTCCGCCCTAAAGACATCATCGCCAACCCCGCCCAAAGCGCATTCGGCGTCATCCAATCCGATGCCTTCCACTTTTCCACCGACATGGAAAACTGGGCCGAATACGCCCTCCCCTACGTTACCGCATGGAACACGCCGCTCTTGCACGACGGGACGCGCTTCGTCGTCGCCCTCGGTGGCGGAAGGATCTATTCCACACCAAACGGCAAGAGCTGGACCCAACACACACCGCTTCCCGAAGGCGAAGGCTCTATCATGTCCAGCGCGTATTCTAAGGGCAAATACATCATGCTCAGAAGCGACGGGCTTTTCGTTTCCTCCGATTTGCAGACGTGGGACTTCACCCCCTTCGAAGCCTATAACATCGAAACCCTATACGCCCAAGACGGCATCCTGATCGGCGACGGCATTTCTATCAATCCCGCCCGCCTGCTCAATTCCACCCAAACCGACTTCGCCCCGCCCATCATCCTCCCCCAAAGGATGAGTCCATACTATCGGCTTTCTCCAGGCACCCGACTCACCCTCTCCGTGGAGGTTCAGCGAACGATCGCACCCATCGACCGTGTGGAGTTCCTCCACAATGGACAGCCCTTCGCTACTCTAACCCAATCGCCCTACGCCACAACCTGGCGCGCGGAGAAAAAAGGGACTCAGAGCATCGAAGCCGTCGTTTACGATTCCGAGGGGCGAGCATCCCGCACCGCTTCCACCATCACTGTCATCGCCCCTCAGACCGCTCTCGACCCCAGCCAGGGCGTGCCTAGCGGGGCCTACGAACTCGTCGAAGCCTTCGGCTCCATGTTCGCATCCGGTGGCGAACCTTTTCTGTATCGACTAAACAACGACAACTCCTGGATCCCGCACAAGTCGTTCTCCGAGTCCGCCATCAGAAAAGTCTTCGCCTTCCACGACAGTCTCTATGTCTTCGCCGGTCCCCACCTCTATCGTACCACTGACGGCGACAATTGGGAACTTACGCTCAGCCATATCGAAGACTCGGAGATTCACCTCACCAACACTTGGCTGATCGTCTCCCGTCGTGACGACTCGTTGGAGGCTTGGTTCACCAGCGACGGCGAATCCTGGATACGCTCCCAGACAGAAAACCACTTCATCTACGGGGCTCTCAACGACACCCTCGTGTGCAAAGTAAATCTCTCGAACAAAATTGGACTCCTAGCTCCTGGACAGAAACTCCGCCTTGCGAATCTGCCTCCCAACGCGAACGTGCAAGACACCTGCACCGATGGCCTGTGGTTCTATATTGGCTACAACTCACGCAACGAGGACTATCAATACCAAATATCTCGTACCCGTGATTTCAATACATGGGAGAGCATAGCATCTATAGACGGCAACTACCTAGACTATGCCAACAACCTATTTACCCTCGCGGGGGGCAAGCTTTCCAGCGACCTGCAAAATTGGATAGAACTCGGCTTCAGCTTCAGCGATGCTCTTAAGACCGAAGACGCCTATCTCCTGGCCGTCAACGGCGATATCCTCAGATCCGTAAATGGGGTCCAATGGGATACCGTCCTCGAAGGACATGTCGACCGGCTAATGGAAACCAGCCATGGTTTCTTCGCCTGGACAAACGACTATTCCCAATCCGGCCAGGGCATCTACCATTCGCTCGATGGCATCCAGTGGGCCACCCTTCAGGAAACACCGGTAGTCGCCTGGGAACCCTACACCGACATCGCCTTCGGAAACGATCGCTACGTCGCCGCCGGTGAAAAACAGGCCATTTCGTTCGACGGACGCGCCTGGACGCCACTCGACAAATCAATCGGACTCGGCGAATCCGTCGCATTCGGAAACGACCGCTTCCTCGCCTCGACCAAAGGACAAACGCACCTCAGCGTTGCATCTAGCGAAGACGGCAGAAGCTGGACCATCCACAAAGTAAACGAAACGGAAAACTCCCGTCCCATTCTTACCTATCTCGAAAAAGCGAACGCTTTCTTCCTCTACGACGATCAAGCAAAGACGCTTCTCAAATCCAAAACCGGCCAAAGCTGGTCCACCGTCACCAACCGACCTATCTACAACGCGTATCTGATAGACAACTACATCGCGATCCACTACGAAGACGATTTCTCCACCCAATTTACTATCGATGGAACGACGTGGAGAAAGACAGATCGCATCGCCCAATCATTCGCCCACGGTTATTACTATAGTCAAAACTACGTTTCTGCCAATGGCGCCAACTGGGAGCTAATAGAGTCGTTCCAGCTCCACAGCGACTCCGGACCTAAGATCCCTCTTCGCGATGGCTCGCTTCTTATCAAGTCAGCCTCCGAGATCGACGGCCTCAACCTTTTATATAAAACACGAAACGGAAAATTCGAGAAATGGGTCCTTGCGGATATCAACGACTACGGATTCGGCCACTTCTACCTCAACGGCATCAACTTCCTTCTCGGAAACGAAATCCGGCAAATCACCACCGACGACCTGTTCCTGAAACAGATCAAATTGTCCTCCCCAGCGATCGAGGCCAAGGTCGGCGATACTCTGCCGCTTCGCTTGGAAATTGAAAACCAAGGGCTTGTCGACATCGATCTCGATGGCATGCTTCTCGAGTCCCGCCTCATCCAAACGGAAAACGGATTCCAGTCCGAAGGGTTCACTCTCGCCAGCGAACCTCTCCCTCAAACAGCCCTTCCGGTCGGAGAGACCAAATTCCTCGACCTAGAGATCGAAATCCCTCCCGGCGTTCACCCAGGCGCCTACCACCTCTCCGCCCTCCTCAACCCGCAGCAAACCATCCCAGAATACTCGATCGACAACAACTACGCCCGCGACGACGACTCTCTCATCACCCTCCCGCAAGGCTCCCTCTCCATCACCGTTATCGGAAACGGTGACGTCGCCATCACTCCCGATCGAAATCAATACGCCATCGGTGACACCATCATCCTCACCGCCCTTCCTCACCCCAAACATCGACTCAAGTCGGCCACCGGGCCGACCATCGAAAGGCAAAACCTCTACGCCGCCACCATCGAAGCCCAAACATCCGTCACCTTCGAATTCGAAGAGGCACTCTACACCATTTCGATCACTGGCAGCCCTCACGGAACCATCGAAGTCGATCCCCTAAAAGAAACGTATCTGGAAGGCGAATACGTAACGGTCAAAGCGACTCCGCACCCCAATCATACCTTCATCCGCTGGCGAACCGGGCTCGATTCCCCCGAGCAAGAGCAGACTTTCGCCATCCGTAGCAACATCGAGCTATCCGCCCTCTTCGGACAAAGCTACGCCCAGTGGACTCAAACCTCTTTCACCGAGGAACAACGAGCTGACGAATCCACTATCGCCACCTCCGCCGACCCAGACCACGACAACATAAACAACCTCTGGGAATACCTCACAGGCCAAGACCCAAACTCAACATCGCTAATAAAACCGATCGAGTGGAGCCTGTCGGAGGAAACGCTCACCATCAACTTCCGCTACAGCATCTTGGCCTCGGACTATACGGTTCAACTCCAAACAACAGAAGACGGGAAAGCGTGGATAAAACCCACCGGAGCCATCATCTTTTCCGACCTATCCGCGACGGAAGTTGTCGGCCAGCTATCCATCCCAATATCCGAACACGATCACCTACTGGTCAGGCTCGCCGCAACGCCAGAAGAGTTGAATGAACCGTGATAGCGGGTTTTCGCAGGGCGCGAGCGACCTGTATAAATTACGTACAGTGAACCCCAGGTCGACACCGCTCAACGAGCTCATGGTCAAGGGAACTGAATCCCGACGAGTGAGCGTTACTTTTAGAAAGACGCAAAGGTAGGGCGTGACCGCCGGGCACGCCGCACAAGCCTCCATCCGGAAAGCGCCCGTTCAAACGAAGAATACCGACTAACGATTCGTCGACCCCCTTTTTGAACTCGAAAAATCACGTATAGGCCAATAGCGATTCTAACATCCCTTTATGATCCAAATATCTATGCTCCCTAGGCTCTACTCGCGCCTTAACAACGGACCGAGTCTGAACACCCGACCTGTAGAAATCTACAATCTCGAGACCCAAGTGAGCGATAAGGAAGTAGAAGAGAGGGATGATGCGTGACATCTATGAATGGAACTTTGAAACGGACGGCACTGAGCGTTTGCTTAGGTCTATGCGGTGCGTGGGCATCGCTAGCCCAAGATCAACCGCCTCCCGAGGTCGAGGCGGCGATTCCTTATGTCATCGGTGGCTCAAACGCCCCTCTCGATAAATATCCCTGGGCGGTTGCCTTGGTGGGAAGAGATGCGATGAATGGCGAGCTGCACGAGAGGCAGTTTTGCACCGGAGCGCTGGTGCATCCCTATTGGGTTCTGACTGCTGCCCACTGCGTGGCAGATCTGCAGAGCTTCGAGTATTTGGCGGTCGCGGTGGGAAACGGAAACTTGGTCGCCGGCTCGATGAACGAGTATCCAGTCGACTTGGTTATCCGTCACCACTACTACGCCCCGGAAATCGACCTGGAAGCCGACGTCGCGCTCTTGCGTCTTGCCGAACCGGTGCTGAACCGAACCCCGATCGCCATCAACCTCGACCAGAATCTGGATAAGGATCGCAATATGGCTCGAATACTTGGCTGGGGCAAAACAAACCAAAACTTCTACGAACCGGACAACGTGAAGCGATTGCAGGAAGCGAGTTTACCCATCGTGGACAGGGCTCTGGCGAACAGCCCTGCGCACTTTGGCGGCCTGCTCTCCGATACGATGATCGCCGCAGGTCGAGCGAACCCCTTGACGTCTGCATATTCTGGAGATAGCGGAGGACCTCTGGTAGTGGAAAACGTGGGGTCAGAGGAATACGTCCTGCTGGGGATCACGAGCTGGGGGTATACTTGCAATTTGGATACGACCCCGTACGGAGCATTCGGGAACGTTTCGAAACACAGCGAATGGATAGGTTCGGTGATTTCGCCCGACAATTGGCAAGTGGATAGCGGATCGCGCTTCGCGAAGTATAAAGAGGCAGACCAGCTGGAGAACAAGGTCGAGCTTCAGCCCGTATTTAGAGGTGGAAGCTTACGAATCTCCCTAGAGCAATCGATGAACGGGCGTTCAAATCTGCGTCTGGAAGAAGGCGTGGAAGAGAATCGCTTCGGAAGTCGAGCGCTCAGGTTTAGGGAGGTCGATGGCTTCTCTCCGCTCGAGGAAGGATGGAATTTCGACCCCGCGAGCGGGGTGTTGCAGAGAACGCTCGAACCATCGTCAGCGCTAGCGGATCAGTTCTTTTTGAGAGTGCAGCGCGAGGCGGGCATCACCCCTCGTCCCGGCCCCTACCCGCTTAGCCCAGGAATGCTGGCGTCCGGCAAACGGCTAGTTGAATCTCACTTGCTCGGAGACCGTAACATCTGGTTCGAGCTGCTCGGTCATCAGCCCGGAGACACGATCACCTTCAGCGGCTGGTCGCCAAACAACATCCAAATGGCGATTGTTGCCAGCGATGGAAATCAAACCACCCTGGCCGCGACGAATTTTTCTCATAACAACTACCCATGGGGCGCTCAGCTATTGAATGTGACGGTGGAGAAGGGAATGCGGTACTACGGTATCGTTCACGAAAGCCCATCCTTTGAAGTCTCCAACTGGGTTAACTTGGAGCGGAAGGAGATCAGGCTAAACAGTCCGATATCCGGGACTCTCGACGCTTCGGATACGAAAACGGCTCGAAGCGGTCACTTTTGCGAGTTCTTCGAAATGCTCGACAAAAGCAATCAAGAGCTTCGCGTAGATCTGTATTCAGATTTCGATAGCGTCCTGCAACTCATAGAGCTCGAATCCGGCAAGGTGCTCACGGAGGTAGACGACGTCCATGGCCGAGGGACGGAGTCATTGTTTTTCTACCACAAGCACGCCGACAAAAGCCTAGGAATTCGTATCGTGAATACGGATACCAACCAGATGGGCAACTATCGTATCGAATTCAAAAGGCATTACAAGCCAGAGGAGCTGAGAATAGGTTCCACCTCAAGGTCGGCGCTCATGGAGAGTTCCGAGTCCGACTACATCGATGGAGTGACCGCATATTTCGATTTCTGGGAGCTAGTCGGACTGACCGCCAACAGGCGAACTTATATAAGTGTCGAAGGTCTTGGAAACTATGCGCCCTCATTTGCGATACTCGACGTGACAAGGCAAGAAACTGTAGTCGAAGGATTTAGCATTTGCCCGGATGATTCCGTGGCGAATTTCGTACCTGCAGCCGGAAGAACCTATGTGCTAGGCATCGCAGGCAGCACGGAGGAATTGAATGGAAACTACAGGATATCGAGCTCCCGCAATCCGATCGTCCTGGGCATGAGCCCCGACGGGGAGCCGGTGAAGCGGCCCAGATTTCCAAAGGACATGCAAACTGTCTTTTGGCACTCCAAACTGCAGGAGTCTTACTAGTGGAGCTGCCAGGTTCTAGGGCGCGTACATCGAAAATGTGTGACAAAGAGAGTCAAAACGGGTCAGCTCATCAGGAGCTGTTGCCCAGGTTTGAGGATAAGAAAACGCCTTTGATTTGTGTGTCTGGATATCGTGTGGACTCAACTGGCATCCACGATCGCTTCCTACGCTGGCGGCACTTCGGTTTCTGGAAATACGCCGAGCGGGCCAAACTGGAAACGAATCAGAAATCCCTATCCCTAGCCTTTCGATTCAACGGGCGAAAGAAACCGCTCAAGATCCAGGTGGGAAACACCTTTTCGAACGCCTTGAAAATGATAGGCATTCTTGAACAAGGGATCATCAATTCTCCGTCACTCGCGATAGATCCAGAGACAGAAGGATTCCTTGAAGAAGCAAATCTGTATCTTGGCTTAAAGGATACGGACTCTCCCGAACTTCAGCCGAAGCTCAAGCTCGCCAAGGCGAAACTCCACGTTCGACTTGGCGATTCCAAAGCGGCTCGCAAAGAGGTGAAAGACCTGATCGCAAGCGGAAACGAGCATGAAGCAGCGGCGCGCGCTATCCGGCTGCACTCCTACCTCCTTGAAGCCGACGCAACTCTGGCACGCGTTGAATTCAAAACGATCTCTAAGCGATTTCCCGAGAACCAAGAGGCACGCACCCTTTGGGCAATTTGGCTGCTCGCCCGAGAGGAGAGCTACGCCGAAGCCTTCGCCCGAGAGACAATTCGCACAGCTGACTTGCTCGAGAATCGCTTGGAAGTCGAAAGCCAGCTGGTCAACTACCTCGCTCGCCAACTTCGATACGACGAGGCACTTGATATCCTCGACAACCACCTGGTATCGACCAGCGAGATCGACCACCAGCAGCGTCGGGGTATCGAGGAAGCAAAAGCGGAAATCCAGAGGCTAAAAACCGACAAAGCCTACAATCGTCGAATGACGGTTTGGCAGCCGCTCAAAGCCAAGATCATCGTTTACGGAATTCTGGCAATAGTCGCTCTGGCATTTCTTTGGCCTGCGATTCTCGAGACGCCCAAGCTGACATCAGACTGGCAGGAGCTGAAGCAGCTCGAAACGCACGGCCTCATCGCATCCAGAGGTGAGTTCAGCCCGTACCTTCGCGATCTCGATTTCGGGTTCGTTCAGCTGAGCTTCGTTTTCAGCTTAAAGGGAGAGAGCGACCCAGCTTCAGACAGACCAGTATTTCACGACCACTACGGAAGCGTTGTGCTAAGACGAGCAGCAGCGAATGAAATCTTAGCCGATACCAGAAACCACTCGGTCACCTACCTTGCCGATTCTCCTTTCACCTGCACCGTCTACCCAATCACCAAGGAAAACTACATCGGCATCATCGCCGAGCACGCCCCTGCGTACCTGATGGCGATCATCGTTTTGCTAGTGTTTCTGTACTACTCGCTCAAGGACGTGTACAAGAAGATCAAATACAGCGGCGGGGTGTCAGGGTAACCAAACGCCAGACCACTTTCTCCCGAGAAAAACGTGATAGGCCGTCACACCAATTCGGATTCAGAAAGCGTCACGCCATCCGACAACCAGATTTCACCCAAGAAATCATGCCGCCAATTAATCCTGTGACCAAAAAGATCGTCGCCATTGCCCTCGTAATCTCGACTGCCGCTTTGGCTTTCCACACTGCCCACGCTGCCGAACAGTCGATCAAGTACCTGAACGTAGACTACGTGCTCGCCAATGCGCCCGGAATAGAAACCGTGAAATCCGAACTCGAGTCCTATCATGCTACAATGCAAGACGAGTTCGATAGCAGACGAGACGAGCTCGCAGTCGCTATGAGAAAATTCCAAGAAATAGCAACCTTGCTGTCAGAAGCCGATAGAGAAGAACGTGTGCTAAAACTCCAACAGCAGCAGCGTGACCTCGAGGAATTCTCCCGTACCCTGCAGCCCGAATTGGACAAGAAGCGAGTCGCTCTGCTAGAGCCGTTCTACCAGCGAATCCAAGTCGCCACCGAAGCCGTCGCCAAGCGCAACAACTACGACTACGTCTTGAAACCGCGAGCAGGAGACTCGACGACTATCCTCTTCGCAAAGCCCGAGCATGACATCTCCGAACTCGTTCTAGAAGAACTCGCAAAAGCAAATTAACCAAGATCGCTCGCCTATTTCGATCCGACTTGCCAATTGACTGGCGTTCTATCAACGGGTTTCCGTAGAGCGGGTTCGTCGATCCGCTTTCCGTGCTGAAGCTACATCGATGAAAGCCACCCTTCTCACTATTGCCATGCTCACAGCCAGCAATGTCTTCATGACCTTTGCCTGGTACGCCCATCTTAAAGAGCTCGCCTCCAAACCTTGGATCGTGGCCGCCCTTGCTAGCTGGGGCGTCGCCCTGTTCGAATACCTCTTGCAAGTGCCCGCCAACCGTATTGGTCACGGCGTCATGAACCTCGGCCAACTGAAGATCCTGCAAGAGTGCATCACCCTCGCCGTGTTCATTCCCTTCGCGGTCTTCTACATGAAAGAAAACCTGCGGCTCGACTACCTCTGGGCTTCACTTTGCATTCTCGGCGCCGCTTTCTTTATCTTTCGCCCAGAAATCATGAAGCTGCTAAGCTAGCTCTCCAAAAGATTCACATTTCAGATCGCTCAAACGAAAAGGGGACATTTGTTCCACTTATCGGATACACAAACAAAGCCCATATAGATACGAAAAATCCATCTCTACTCGTCGAATTCTCTTCTGAACAGGAACGGATCGGTTATTTAGTGGGGCCGCGCAAAAGTTGAGTCTTCCATAAAGTCGTTCGGCTTCTCTACCACTGCGGACAAACTCAAGCGTAAATCCGCAGAACGCTTTCCATCGATCGGGCACTACGTAGCCGGTATTGGGGCACCCGCCACCAAAAGTATCCTTTTAGGACATTATTCGATTCAGCGGTTTTCGCTAAAGTTGGCTCCTCAACCGAAAACCGTTATGAATACACTAGCCACTTCAAACCGCAACCAAACGTTGCGTGTGATCAATCCGACCGAGGGTCGAGGCATCTGGGTCCTGAACGACTACCAGATCCACAAGCTGTCGGGCGCCGACACCGGGCAGGCTCTCAGCCTCTTCTTCGCTAACGTCGCCCCAGGCGAGGGACCACCACCTCACATCCACGAACGCGAAGATGAGATCTTCATCGTACTCGAGGGCAAAATCGAGTTCGCCTCGCGTGACACCGTGCACGTCGCCGGACCCAATTCGGTCGTATTCGCTCCACGGGGACAGCAGCACAGTTTTCGAAACTGCGGGGACGCCATTGCTCGTATGGCAGTGATCCTGACGCCTGCCGGATTCGAAAACTTCTTTGCCGAGGTCGGACTGGAGAAGGACTGCCCTCATGCCCGCCCTTCTGTCGCACCCGAGGAAATCGAACAGATGCTTCAGTGCGCTGCACGGTACGGACTGACGTTTTGCTCTTAATCCAAAACGGAGAAATCTCCCGATATGAAAACATCTGTTAAACGCTGTATTCATTTTTCAATGATTCGTTTCGGAGCCATTATCGCGAGCAGCTCGGTCATCGCATACAGCGAGGCCAAGCCGGAAAGCGACTTCAACGAACTTTATCAAGCCATCCTGGAAGCCGATACCAAGCATACGGGGGGCGTCAATAGCAGCGCCTTCCTCGAGTCCGCCGTAGCTTGGTCCGACCGCGAATTCCGGGAGGAAATAGACTACTTCAACGAGCGCTACGGCTCGACCAAAGCCGAGGTCGAACCGCCGTTGTCGACCCAGAGCTTGCCTGATCGCATCAACCTGATCGCCCCGCTGCGCGAGATCCCGGCTCCTCTCTCCGATCCACAAAAGGCATACACCACCGACATCCCCGCTCGCTACGGTCCCTACTTCGAAAAGCTCGATCGTCTTCAGTCCGACCTCGAAGACCGAGCCTATCAGATCCGAGAGAGCTGGGATTCGACTGGGCAAGCCGAACGGGCGGAGAAAAACGCCCGCAAAGCTGCGGAGAGCAACTCCATCGTCGCCCGGCTCGGCGGCCTCGCTCGCCTGCAATCGCTTTCGAAATCTCAAAGGGAAAAGGAAGCCGCCGCTGCCGCTCTGGCTGCAACCCGGGACAAAAACCGTGCTAACCAACCGGATGGCGGTATGGGAACTCTAACCAGCAGGCTGTTATCAGATCCTGAATACAGGGCTCACTGGGAAACCATGTCCGACGCGGAACGAGCCAGCGAAATGGCCCTGTACCGCGAGATCGACGGTCCCTCCAAGTCAGTCACAAAACCAGCCAAGCCCAGCTCAGCCACCGCAGTTCGCTCAAAGATCGCGAAGACCAACGAGGAGTTGGCAAAGATCGCCGAATCGCTTAGTCCCGCCATGATCCGATGCGAGACGACCTTCGTCGCCGCTCGCGATCGCGTCGAGAAATGGTATCGAGATCGCTTGGAAACACTTCCTTACGAAGTGGTGGGCGAAACTCGAGAAAAGGCAGGCCACGGCGCGCTGCTGCGGGCGAAAGCCTATCTGCTTTACGCCATCGGGAAACAGGAAAGCGAGTCGCGAGCCCAGCTTTGGAACTGGCAACGCAATCGCGTAATCTCCGCTTACAGATCTATCAACGCTTTCCTCAGCGATCAAGACCTGAGCGCCCTCAACGCTGAAGATTCCGTCATCGTGCTAAACTTCGTAGGCGGAGCCTTCCAAGGCATGGATCGCCTGGCTCGAGAGTCTGAGCACCTTTCGGGAAGCAGCGCCGCAGAGCAGTATTCATTCGACCTATACGTCTACTAAGATCAATCCCGGCTTGCGTTGGCCGGATGCAGCTCCTCCGGGTGCTGTCTCAGATAATGCAAGAGCTTGCGGCGCTTTTCGGCGCCGCGAGCTTCGTTGCCGGCGAGACAACTATCCTGCTCCTCCAGCCAACCAGGTTCGCGCTCGCTTACATGCTCGTAGACGGCAATCCAGCGTTTCTTGATAGCTGGCAACGAAAGCGAAAGCTGTCCCGCCATCTCCTGATCCGTCGATCCGGCCAAAGCCAGCTTGAGCAACTCCTGCTGGCGTTGGGTGAACCGAAAGCGGGTTGGAATCTCGTTGAACAGATAGGAAGCGGTGGTTCCTTTAGCGTTCGCGATTTCCGCATTGCTGGTCCCGACCTGAAAAACATCCATCGGCGACGAACCCGCTTCTAGCCGCAGGTCTCGCCAAACGCCCTTCAGCGTCTGCCCGCAGGACAAGCCCCATTGGCAAGTACGCTCGTCGTGAACCTCGCAAAAAACCTCACGCATGCGAAAGCCTCTCAAATCCGTGAAAGTGTCTCCCCAGCGAGCATGCACCTGGTGCAACTGCTCCTCGTTAAGCGAGCGATGAGTCAAAGCCTGGTTGAAATAGAAAGCGGTCAACCCCGGGCCTTGATTCAATCTACGGATCTCCTCCGGTCGCAAAACTAGGCGTTCCCCCGCCAGCTCCCGCCGAGCCAACTCCGCTCTGGCAAACGGCGTATCCGCCTGCCGGAGACGTTCCGCGAACGCTTCAGCCACAAAAGCCACTACACTGAAGCCCACGATCTGCGGATTACGCAACTGACTGATCTCTTCGATCACATGGGCTACCAGCTGCCCGCTCCGTAGCCAGTCCTTCAACAAATCCGGAACCTGAGAACGGATGCGCTCGTAAAAGACGAACGGCTCGCCCAGGGCATGGAAGCAAGGCTCGATATCCTCGTACCGGGCGTGGCGATGGCTAAGTTGAAGCGGAGCGACAAACGTCGAAGCACTCATGATTCGAATGGCTTCAGTTTGACAGGCTCCCTAGCAAAAGAAAGCAAAAGCCTCGGACCGCATCGATTTTGACCAGGTTTCGAATATAAGCGGGAATAGTAAAAAATGCCGCTTAACCTCAATCAATCCTCCGGACGCTCTCCTGCGGGAGCCATCTTCACCAGGCGGGGGAAGAAGCGTGCAAGCGGTTCGACAAGGTCGGACTGGGCGGCCATGACTTCGTCGATGTCTTTGTAGACGTACGGAACTTCGTCGATTCCGGCTGACAGCAAGCGAACACCTCGCTCCTGCAGGAGTTTGTTGGCGTCCTTCCAGTTCAGCTTCGATGCGGCTTGCTTGCGGCTCATGACGCGACCGGCTCCGTGAGAGGCCGAGTTTAGAGACTCCGGGTTGCCTTTTCCTCGCACCACGTAAGCCGGACTCGCCATGGAACCTGGGATCACGCCTAGGACACCCTCGCCTGCCGGGGTCGCGCCTTTGCGGTGAACAATGACTTCCTTGCCGTCGTGTTGCTCCTTCCAGGCGAAGTTATGGTGGTTCTCAACGTCTAGTATCGGTTCAAGGCCTAGGTTCTCCGCCACATGTTTATGGATACAGGCATGGTTCGCAGCCGCGTAATGCCCCATCAATTCCATGGCCTTCCAGTACTCCTGACCGTCTTGGGAATCGAGGTCCAGCCATGCCAGATGCTGCAACTCCTTCGGCAATTCCGGATGGGAGTCCTTCGCTAGCTTAGAGTAATGAGCGGCCACGTTGGCGCCCGTGCCGCGGCTACCGCTATGGCTCATCAGAGCCACATAGGTACCCAGAGCTACGCCAAGCGACGTATCCGAAATCTCGATCTCGCCGAACTCGACGAAGTGGTTTCCGCTTCCGCTGGTTCCTAGCTGCTTCCAGGCCTTGTCCTTGCACTGCTGCGTGATCGGCGAAACCGACCAGTCGCGGTCCATAACATCGTGCTGGCGTTTCTCGCGAAAGAATCCGCCAACGCCGAACTTGGTCTCCGTATTCAGAGCGCCCGTGAAGCGACCGTTTCCTTCGTCTCGAAGCAGACGCTTCACTGGAATATCAAACACGCTCAACTTCATGCGACAGGCGATATCCACGCCAACCGCGTACGGAATAACCGCGTTGTTCGTCGCCAAAACACCACCGATCGGCAGGCCGTAGCCCGGATGGGCGTCTGGCATCAAAGCTCCACGCTCGGCGACCGGCAGACTGCAGCCATTGAGCATTTGCTGAATGGATACAGCCTCCAAATCCTCTCCCCATTGCTTGTAGGGCGCAGGGGTCTCGCGAGCGACGTAGCGCTTTCCGTGCAGCTTCTCCGCCAGATCGCCTAGTAGCCCATCCTGCAAGAAGTCGCCCGGCTTCTGGACCACTGCCGACAATATCAAACGCATGTCACCGGAACGCTTTCCGTCATTGGCAAGTTGCTTGATAACCTCCATCGCCGACCGGAGGGGATCTCCGGCCGGAATGCCTATATCTAATAAATCTTTGTTTTTCATGATATACCAACCCACGAATTCCTCGAATCATCACGAATGTATCTATAACTTCCTAAAAGATTGGTGCAAATTTGAGTTATTCATGGGTCCAAAACAGTCATCCGTTTCTGATCTCCACTAGCCACGAGAGCCTGCTCTGGCGAGTGGTCACGATCTCCACATCGAGAAAGGTCTCGATGATGTTTTTGTTCGTCAGAAAATGCTGGCTCAAAGCCAGCGTCCTAAAGCTGCCACCTCCGGCCAAAGCGAACGGCAGCAGCAACTGATCGGCGAGATAATCCCCAACAGGCGCGTCCTCTTTGATATACCGGAGAGCTTCCTTGGAAACGCCCCGAGCAACGAACTCGGCAGTGATTCCTTTCTCTCCGAAACCGGTGAAAACCTCCGAGAGCTCATCAAAGTCGTAAGTAAGCGAAAGCACATTACCCACACCCGCGGAACCCTCGTACTGGCGAACCTTCATTTCAGAGAGATTCAAGTCGAGAGCCTTCGCTAGCTTGGAAAGCTCACGCTTGCCGATGCGCTCATCGAGATTGCATAGACCCGCTTCGGCGATCCGTGCCTTCAACTCGCCACGATTCAGAATCTGTATGGGTGAAAGCGAATCGATGGATCGAATCTCCGCGACGAACTGCCCCTGCCCAGCCGGGTAGAATCCAGCCCGAACGAGCTCAATATCGACTTCCGCGCCCATCTTTCGAATCAACGGAAGAAACGCTTTCGCCAGATAATCAAAGCTCGGGGCCTTGCTGTTGTGCGTACCGCCTTCGAATTGCACGATGGAGTCACCAGAGGCCAAAAGGAGCGGGAGAAAGATCGTCTGAAATACGAGCGAAGTGCTTCCCGCGGTACCAACCGCGAAGCGATACTCTCCAGACTGCACCTTACCAGGAACAAAGCTCACCGCTTGCGATTTCAGCTCGTCGCCTTCGACTTCGGCTCCGCAGATCTCGGCAGCCGCACGCACGCAGGTAAGGTGCTGACGCATCAATCCCGGCTTGGATCGCTTTGCTCGGATCTTCTCTATTCGAAAAGGGCGACCGGTGATCATCGATAGGCTCAAGGAGCTGCGTAGGACCTGTCCACCACCCTCACCAAGAGAGCCGTCTATGTAGATTGTTTTCATTATATTTGTTTGGAAATTGGGATGCAGCGACGAGGATCGACGAAACGCGCAGGATTCGCACCTGCCTACCTTTCGGCTTCTACTGATGTAGTTCCGCCAGCATTCGCTGCAGAGATTAGGATGGCTAACAAGGGATGCTTTTCGAGGGGAACATATGACAGATGTACTCGCGAAGCGCATTTAGCCAAGACTGGTTCACGCGACAAATTCGTGATGAGACGTTTGCTATTGCTCTACCCAATTGAGCTACGCCAGCCAATGGAGGCCAGCGGCAGGACTCGAACCTGCAACCAATAGATCCTGATGTAGTCCCATCTGCATTCGCGTGAAAGGGAATGATATGGAAAGAGAATCGCGCGACGAGAATTTGAAATGACGAACTAAGCCGTTCTACCTTTAAACTACGGACCGATAAATTGGGCGGTCCGACGGGGCTCGAACCCGCATCTGCTGCACCTGAAGCATGTAGTCATTTCGGCATTCGCGCGAAAATCGAAAAACTGGATACGCCGAACTGCGACGAATCTGGAGAGGACATCACAACGAACGCGGCGAACCGAACCCGAAGGGGAGAGTGGTTCGGCAAAGCCGAATCGCGAAGCGACCGACGCATGGCGTCGTCCCATCTCCGCGCCTTCGGCGCTCCGTCAAACTCCCGTTAGCCAGATGTAGTCTTCTCCGCATTCGCAGAGACGTAAGATGATAAAGAACAGTCTGTAAACGCCGGGCGACGATCGTCGCCGCCCGACGGGTTGGTTTAAGGAATCTGAACGTCCTCGATGACCTTGATCCAATGATCGCGATCGATCGGGTTGTTCGCGAACTCGGCGACCGTGGAGAACACCGCATCGGAGAAGCCTCCGATATTCAGGATATCCCGACGGGAAACCGCCTGCTGCGTTCTGCTCGGCTGGATGTCGATGCATACCAGCTTCGCGGAAGGGTTACGCGTCTTCAGCTTCTCCCACTCGCGCATCATGGCCGTTCCCTGACGCTGGTTTCCACTATCGACCCAGGACTCGTTGTCGGAGACGAAAACCACCAGATCAGGCGATTCGCGACGCTCGTTCAAGCGAGCCAGAGGAGCCGAGCAGTTCGTACCGCCGTATCCAAGCCTCGAAAGAATCTTCGCGTTCGTCATCACGCTGTCTCGAGCGTTAAGGTCCACGTCGATCACGCGCTCCATGAACGGCAGCACCTGAGCGTTCCGGTTCTTGCGAAGGAAGGCCGCAGCCACTAGAGCCGCCACATCCACGCAGGTTACCGAAGACGAGGAACCTCGACGGTAGCCTGTAACAGGAGCACCCATCGATCCCGAGGAATCCGGACAAACGACCACCTTTCCGGCGATCGAAGGCACGTTTTCCACCGACACTTCAAGAGCATCCTGCAGCGCGTTCTTGATCTTGGCAGGAATCGTGGAGTCCGCGGCCTTGTACGCAGCCAGAAGCTGGTACGGGAAGACGCGGGACTTGCGAACCAGCTTCGGATCCCGAAGGCGTTCCGCAACCATATCCACGATTTCACTACATTCGAACAAGCCGTGACGCTGAAAGGTGTTCAGATTCATGCGAGTCATCTGCCAAGGCGCGTTGCGAGCGATGGTCGCCCACTCCGCGAAGCCGATAGGCAAAGCGGTCAGCATTTGAAACGGCACGTCCGGTACGTCCTTAGCAAAGGCTTCGTCCTTGGACTTCCGGTGCATGCGGATAGCCTTCTTGAGGGCGGGCGGGTTCGGTCCGCTCAAAGCCTTTTCCTTGAAAGCCTCGTATTCGGCAGCCAAGGAAGGCAAAGAATCGGCGTCGTACTCGCGACCGATCAAGTAAGCGTACAGGGCTGCCCGCGCATCGTCCTTAGGACGCGGATGCACCATCTTGATGATATCCGCGATCGAAGGGGACTGGCCGACCGATGCTCGAAACAGCTGATCGTCCGACTGGTTGAACAGCCATTCCTGGATCACACGCTTTGGTCGGGTTCCGAGAGACTTTCGTCCCACCACTCCCGAACGCATGATCTGCACGAAAGTCCGGATCATCTTGGCGTTGTCCAGAACCTCGAACGCAACGCGGTCGAACAGCTCGGAATCGCGGCCACTCAAGATTGCGCACAGCAAGGCAGGCGTATCCTTCATGTAAGCGGAACGTCGGGCGTAGATGGCGAGCCGGGCGATGTATCCATTCTCCACATCCTTGCACAACTCAATCACCTGATCCAACTGCTCTCCAGCCGAGGCGTAGAACGATCCATTCAGGCATCCCGTCGCCACATACTGTGCGAGGGCCTGCTTTGCACTGCGTTGGTAGGCAACGCCTCCCGCTTCGTTCACCGCGTCCGCGGAAGGAATCAAAGCGCCTCGTAAGGTTTGGAAGAGTGTCTTGTTAGCCATTGGTATCGTTCTCCTTTGGGTTGAGTTGCATTCCAGCGTTTTGCTGAACTTGCCCCTCCTTAATCACGACACGTGCCAATCTCCGAACGGAGTCACATAAACCTCCCACATACTATTCATAAACAACACTTTATGAATGCTTTATTTTTCTCTCCATCAGATTTCTCCGAAGATCATCGCCACATATTCCATATTTTTCTAGAATATTTTATATTCTTCTATTTCTTCTTATACACATGAAGAAGCTGGTTTCCATCGGAATACTGGGCGTACAGCTCGACTCCTTCGACCCTCAACGGCGGTGGGATCGTTGGCGGCCGACCGTATCCCTATGCCAGCAAGAAGACTTGCTCATCGATCGCTTCGAACTGCTCTACGAACCTAAGTTCGCCCAGCTGGCGAAAACGGTCAGCGAGGATATGCAGGCAGTTTCTCCCGAAACGGAGATCATTCGCCACCCCGTGAACCTAGGTGATCCATGGGACCTGGAGAGCGTCTACGGAGCCCTCTACGACTTCGCCACCTCCTACCCTTTCGACACCGAAAACGAAGACTACATCGTCCACATCACGACCGGTACCCACGTTTGCCAAATTTGCCTCTTTCTGCTCGCGGAATCGCGACATCTTCCGGCCCGACTCATTCAAACCTCCCCTCCGAAGCACGACCCATCTTCCTCGCCTGGCGACTATCGCATCATCGACCTCGACCTATCCCGCTACGACCAGCTCGCAGCCCGCTTCGAGATCGAAAAACTGGATACGGAAACTCAACTCAAATCCGGCATCGCGACCCTGAACGAATCCTTCAACGCTATGATCCGAGAGATCGAGCAAGTCGCGATTCGCTCCCCTCATCCAATCCTGATCACCGGCCCTACCGGCGCCGGCAAATCCCAGCTCGCTCGCCGCATCTACGAAGTGAAGCGAGCCAAGCGGGGCGTCAGCGGATCCTTCGTCGAGGTCAATTGCGCCACCCTTCGCGGCGATGGAGCGATGTCCGCGCTTTTTGGACACAAAAAAGGCTCCTTCACCGGCGCTCTCGACGATCGCGCCGGACTGCTCAAAGCCGCCAACAAAGGCGTACTTTTTCTGGACGAAATCGGGGAACTCGGTCTCGATGAGCAAGCCATGCTTCTCAGAGCGATCGAAGAGAAACGCTTTCTCCCAATGGGAGCGGACGAAGAAGCGGAGAGCGATTTCACCCTGATTTCCGGCACCAACCGAGACCTTTCACAGGAGGTCACCAAGGGCCGCTTCAGAGACGACCTTCTCGCTCGCATAAATCTCTGGTCCTATCAGCTGCCCGGGCTGAGCCAGCGAAAGGAGGACATCGAGCCGAACATTTCGTACGAGCTTTCCCGATACGCCAAAGACCACGGGCGACAGATTCTTTTCAACAAGGAGGCGCGACGCGTCTACGAATCCTTCGCCACAAGTCCTAACGCGAAGTGGACTGGAAACTTCCGCGATCTCAACGCCAGCATCACCCGCATGGCGACTCTGGCAGGTGGCAAACGCATCAACCAGGAGATCGTCGAAGCCGAGATCTCACGCCTTCAATGTCAATGGGGATCAGCGGAAAAACCTACAGCGGACGACGAACTCTTGGAGGCTATTCCTGAAGACAAGGCCAACGATATCGACCCCTTCGATAAACCTCAACTCGCAGCCGTTCTCCGCACCTGCAGAGACTCCAAGAACCTTTCCGACGCCGGACGTAAACTCTTCGCCGTATCCAGAAAGCAGAAGAAAACCAGCAACGACTCCGACCGCCTCCGCAAGTACCTCGCGAAATTCGGCCTGAACTGGGAAGGTATCATCAAGTGAAACAGGCCATTCCTAGAGGCTAAGCTTGTAGCGTGTGCTCCTCCCACCCCCGGTGGGAACGAAAACACCTTGCTCAACCAGAGTCTGAAGATCCCTTGTCGCTGTCGCCTTGGACACGCCAGTCAGGCTTCCATACTTTCGAGCATTCATTCCTCCCTCAAAGCCATCTGGACCTTCATCGAGCATTCGTCGGACCACCTTTAGTTGGCGCTCGCTCAGCACTTCACGATGCGTATCGAAAAATCTAGTTTTCCTGAGAACGAAATCAATCTGCTCCTCCGCCCTCGCTTGGGCCTGCGCGGCAATACCAACAAAGTACCGTATCCATGAAGTCACTTCGTTACATTTCTGAGCCTGCTCAAGAGCATCATAGTAGGCCGATTTGTCCGCCTCTAATGCTTGGGAAAGACTCAATAGGGCAGGTCTCCCCAACCCCTGCGATATCGCCTTTTCCGACAAAGCCCGTCCGATACGTCCGTTACCATCCTCAAACGGATGTAGCGACTCGAAATATAGGTGGACCAAGGCCGAGCGAACTGGAGCTTGCCTCAGCTCGCTTGAGCTATCGTTGAACCATTTCACGAATCCATCCATCCGCTCAGGCAACTCCTCCGATGGCGGAGCCTCAAAGCGCGCCTTCGTTTTACCCACCGCTCTAGACATTACCCGCATTGGGTCTGGATGAGTTCGCCACTCACCCAGCGAAACGCCAATTTACACACATTTGCACATATCAGGGCATTTCTAAAACTGTATTTGTCTTTTCTTCAACGACTTATGAATTTTAGATCAAGTCCGTTCACTTCAATCGCTTCGAGGAAGAGGGAAGAATAATCGAAAAACGCATAACGTTTTCGGGGCATTGTTACCCGTCAAATGAGCCAGGGGAGAGCAAGCGAGGCGAGGCCCAGCACCAAGAGGAAGCCGCACATGTCGGTCACGGTGGTCAGGATGGGGCCGGACGCGAGGGCGGGATCTTGCTTGAATGCCTTGAGCAGGAGGGGAACGAGACCGCCCACGCAGACGGCGATGGTGGTGTTCAGAGCGAGCGCGGTCCCGACCACGGCGCCAAGGTAGGGATTGCCTTTCCACAGCCAAGCCAGGCCTCCGATAAGAAGTCCGAGGCAAAGCCCATTGATCAGGCCGACCGAGGATTCCTTCAGGAAAACGCGGCCGAATTCCTTGGGGCTGATGAGCTCCAACGAGAGCTCCCGCATGGAGACGGCCACGGCCTGATTTCCAGAACACCCGGACATGTCCGAAATGATTGGCAGAAACACGGCCAAGGCGATGACCGCCTCTAAGGTGTCCTGATGGAAGGCGATGACGCTGGCGGCGATGAGGTTGAGCACGATGTTGATGCTGAGCCAGGCCAGCCGGCGACGGCTACGCACCATGAGCGGCATCGAGCGCAGCTCCTCTTTACCCATGAGTCCCTGGATCTTCAGCAAGTCCTCGGTCGCCGCCTCCTGCAGGGCTTCCGTCGAAGCCTCCCTGTCCACAATCCCGAGAAGGCGGCCGGAATCGTCCACTACCGGCAGTCCGAGGAAATGGTGTTGCTCGAAAAGGTGAGCCAGATCGATCACGGAAGTCTCCGGACTGACCGTGATCGGATTGGGGATCATGATGTCGGACGCGCTTTGATCCGGCGTGGCGAAAAGGAGGTTGCGCACCGGCAGCACGCCGACCAGTCGACGGCCCCGGTCCAGCACGTAGGCGTACTGCACGCCGTATTCCAGATACTTTTCCCGCTTCGCTCGGATGTCTTGCAGGATGCCTTCGACCGTGGCCTTTCGGTGGAAAGAGACATACTCGCTGTACATGATCGAGCCGGCCGTTCCGTCGGGGAAGGCCATGAAACGGCGGGTCTCCTCGGCGACGTCGACTTTGAGGACTTCCAAAATCGCCTCCGAGTCGTCCTCGTGCATTTCGTTGAGCAGGTCGACTCGATCATCGCTGTCGAGCCGAGCCAGGATGGGGGCGGCGGCTTCTGGAGCCAGATCCTCGATGATGGAGGCGCCTTGAGAGTAATGCACGTGCTCGAGCAGCTCGGCGGCGTTTTTCGGCGCGAGCAGGCCGAAAAGCGAACGGCGGTCCTCATGATCGAGGCGGTCCACGAGCTTGGCCGTGTCGTCGACATCTGCTTGCTTGATCACTTCGACGCAGCGGAGAGCGTCTTCCGAGGCGACAGCCGCGGTGAGAGCGTCAAGAAGATCGTCGAACTTGGATGCGGGTTGGTCAGTGGTTTCCATGATGCGTAGTTGGCGGCGCTTCGGCGGGAGCGAGCTAAGCCGTCCCAGCCACAATTCAAGTAGGCCTAAGAACGACCGACGGGTCGACCCTTATCGCTTCGATGGGCAACGCTCGCGGCAAACGACAAACGGCGCTGACCACTTGGGGTGATTGACGCTTGAGCCTACCATCGCCCTGCCATTGGATTAAGCCAGCCTACCGCCCGCCAGCCCGCAACACCATCCAACTTGCCTCATCGCATCTACAGAACTCCCGGCGTCTACGTGAAGGAGATCGGCCTGCTCCCGCCATCGATCGAGCCTATCCGCACCGCCGTTCCCGCATTCATCGGCTACACCCCACGGTGCGAAACCCACGGAAAGCCCTACCGCTACGAGCCCACCAAGATCGCTTCGCTGCAAGAGTTCGTGCGCATTTTCGGGCGGGCCCACGATCCCGAGGAAAACGGCTCGAGCAGGCCGAGCTTTCACCTGAAGCCGGGGAGCTCGCCGTCCTCAGTCGACCTCATCAACCTCCACGGAAGCACGCATTCGATCCTGCCCGATGCGGGGACCATCTACTACCTCTTCGACAGCCTGCGACTCTTTTATGACAACGGGGGCGGCGACGCCTACATCGTCTCAACCGGTCCCTACGGAAAGCCAGACGGAGCCCCGGCGACCGACCCTCGGTCCATCGTGAACCGGAACGTGCGCCTCTCCGAACTGCAGACCGGCCTCGCAGCTCTCGAGTCGAAAACCGAGCCGACGCTCACCCTTTGCCCCGACGCTGCCCTGCTCTCGCCGACAGAGAACGCCAGCCTCATGCAAAGCATGTTGCAGCAAAACGCCCGGACACTCTCGGCCGTGAGCATTCTCGACGTCAGCGAGGGCCGAGCCCCCGAGTCCTCCAGCTACCTAAACGGGATCGCCGCGTACCGCTCCCGCGTGGGAAACCAAAACCTAAGCTTCGGCTTAGCCTACTACCCGTTTCTTCAGGCCAACGTCGTTCGAGCGGACGAGATCGATGCGCGCAACCTGTTTGGCGGCGACCCTTCGCTCCTGGAACCCGTCCTCAGCCCCCCTCACCGCCCGAATCGCGATGCCGCCAAGCTCCTGGGCCTGATGACTCGTTCGAGCCGCGACCCAGACCTGCTGCGCGAGTACGACCAAAAACTGGAGAGCGCCAGCGACGCCTACCGGCAAATCAAAGCAGGCGTCAGAGAAGCGGCCAACCGCCTGCCCCCAAGCGGGGCTATCGCCGGAGCCATCGTAAAAACCGATCAGCGCCGCGGCGTCTGGAAAGCTCCCGCCAACATCGCCCTAACAAGCGTTTCCGGTGTCACGATCAACCTGTCCAGCTCTCAGCAAGCTCCGCTCAACATCGACCCCCAGGGCGGAAAATCCATCAACGCCATCCGCGCCTTCTCGTGGCGCGGCACCCTTGTCTGGGGAGCGAGAACCCTCGCCGGAAACGATCCTGAACTGCGCTACATCCCGGCCCGACGAACGCTTCTCTTCATCGAGCAATCCGTTGATCGCGGTCTCCAGCCCTTCGTCTTCAAACCCAACGACGCCAGCACCTGGTCCAGCATTCGCAACGCTATCGAAGCCTTTCTGCGGGACCTTTGGCGAGACGGAGCGTTCGCCGGCTACACGGAACGTGACGCTTTCAGCGTCCGCTGCGGCCTAGGCAGCACCATGACCGCCGCCGATATCAGCGCCCATCGCATCCGTATCCAAATCGCGGTTGCGCTGCAGCGGCCCGCCGAGTTCTCCATCATCTCTTTGTCGCTCAACCTGCGTTCCGCCCCCTAGGAAGCCGCTAGGCAAGCAGCTCGGAACGTTCCTGCGGGCTCGGCGACGCTGCATTGAGGCGCGATCCCTATTTTAGCCGGAAGCATGGGAACGGTTTAGCGCCTAGATTTCGTACCCAGTTTTATCAGGGGATGCTTTTTACGACTCGGAAACCGAGCGTCTCATGCCGGTTCCAAGGGAAGGTCCAATGTCGTTTCGCTGATCGGCAGTCTTTTGCGGCCGCGTCCCAGGAACCACCACGCAGTATACGATAGATCGATTCGGCTCCGGCGCCGGTCGGATCGATAGCGTCGCCGTCATAGTCGCCCTCGCTATCGAAACACCACTCCCATACGTTGCCGTGCATATCGAATAAGCCGAATGCGTTGGCCGCCTTCTGTCCGACAGGAAAGATGCGCCCCGAGCTGTTGCCCGCGTACCATCCCGCCTGGTCGAGGCTCTCATCCAGGCGGGTCCTCCCGGTCTCCTTGATTTCACCAGTATAAAACGCTGTATTCACTCCCGCGCGACACGCATACTCCCACTCGGCTTCCGTTGGAAGTCGATAACCGGTCGACTCGAGATCGATCGTCCAGTCACTCAAATCGACGGCAAGCGACTCGTCGTTTTCCATACGAGATCGATAGCTACAATAGGCCATAGCCCCATACCAGCTCACACCAACGCAAGGATAGGCCCCCTTTCCTACCGCGTATTCAAATCCCGTTGGACCAGGATAAACCTGCCCATTGGTATCCTCGAATCGCATCAGCGTTTGCGAATCGCCCTCCGCATTGGCAACTCCACCCGGAGCAACGAGCAGCAGGCCGTTCATCAACGCCCAGTTGTAGACTTCGACGAATTCGGCGTTGGTCACTTCCGTGCGGCCGATTGAAACGTCGCGGGTTAGCGTCACTTGATGCTGCGTTTCAACCCGACCACCGACGCGGCCAATTTCGGTCGAGGGCGAACCCATCACAAAGGAACCTGCGGGCACGACGACCTGCCCAATCTGCGGCGGCACGTATTCGTATACGATGACCGTGATCGTATCAGAACTTTGGTTACTCTCATCGTCCGTAACGGAAAGCGTTACCTCGTTCACGCCGACTGGCATCGCCACTTCCACCCTCGCCCCGCTGGCAGCCCCACCGGGCCAGCTCCATTTCCAGGAAACGATGCTTCCATCCGGATCCTTAGACTGCGACCCATCCAATGCGACCGTCGCCGAACCGTTCCCATCCTCGTCGATCGCTTGCGCATCCTTTCCCGCATCAACGTAGGGAATCGTTTCCAAGCCGGAAGTGGCCGCTACGCGGAAACCGAAATCGTCACGCATCGTGTCCGGCGAGTTCCAGCCGCGATGGGCCGAGCGGCTGTATCGCGCCGACGCGAAGTAGTTTCCACCCTTGAAAACATAAACGCCCTCGCCGCTCAAAACCGGATCTACAGCTGGTTCCTCATCGAATTCGACGAACCCATCATAGACCCATTCGAACAGGTTTCCATGCGTGTCGTACAGGCCCCAAGGGTTCGCTAGCTTCTGCCCGACTTCGTGAGCTCGGCTCCCACTGTTTTCGCGGTACCAGCCAGCCGATTCCAGATCCGCGTAGCGCGCTGTGGTGGTCCCCGCCCGGCAAGCGTATTCCCACTCGGCTTCCGTCGGCAGGCGGTATCCCGTTTTCCGAAAGTCCACACGCCACGTCGCAAGGTCCACGGCCTGTTGCACTCCGCCCTCCATACGCGTCAAATAATGACAGTAGGCCAATGCTCCGTAGCGACTGATGCGGCCAGAAGGATAGTTCTCGTATCCACGCTGAACGACAAACGAATCTCCGTCGAAACGAATTGGCGTGTATCGATTGTCGTAGTACAGCAGCGGTTGCGGGTCGCCTTCCTGGTTTCGCACCGAACCCGTCTCTTCATCCACATCGATCAGGCCTTCTTCGAGAGCCCAATTCAAAATCTTCACCACCTGTCCGTTGGTGACTTCCGTGCGGCCGATGCGAAACGAACGGGTCAATGTAACCTCGTGTCGGGTTTCGCTCGTCGACCGACCTTCCTCATCCTCAGGCGAGCCCATGTAGAAAACGCCCGCCTCGATCAAACGATAGGTCGCAGGCAGACCGCCGGCCAGTTTGACCGAATAGAGCGCTCCGTCCGGCAACGAGCTGACATCGGCAGCAGCCTCGTCGCCAAACCTGGAAACCAGATCCTCATCCAAGACAGACCAAGACTTCCCATCCAAACTGTATGCGATTTCGCAGCTCACTCCTTCCCGCAACGGCCAGAACCTAAGCCGCGTTACGTCGCCTTCCTTGAACTCCAAATGAAAGCGCAGGTCGCGATCCACGGGATTCAGATCGGCTACGAATTCGAAAAAATTGCTTTGTCCATCGCCATCCGGATCCGACTCCAAGTTTGTAAACGAGGGTTGTTCAAATTGCGATTCGCTCAAATGCTCCGCCAACCAAAGATCGTACGCTTCCCGAGCCAAGTCGCTCAGCTCGCTCAGCGTCAACTCCCAATTCAGTGGCGAAGTCGTCGACTGCGCGGTTGCTGCCTGGCAAAGACGAACGCCCAAGCAACACGACAAGGCCATGACTATCGATCGAAACATTAGAGTTGGGGTAGAGGAGTTGGGGGAGCTTCGTACTTTCGATTCGAAATGGAACTGCTGACAAGCCCCGCCCCGAATATTACAAACGATACCTCTGATATATCGATCAGATCAGAAAAGCGATTATCGATTTCGAATCAAATCCACTCGGGGCTGGATATGGGCGAATCGATAGTCGACAAAGCCTCGGCGAGCCATGACGAACTGCTAAACCGAATTTGATAATCGGTCCTTCTCGAGAAAGTCGCCGGCAGCTCAACGGGCGATTTCCTACCTGAGATCTGAACGGACAACGAGAGGAACGACTCGACTCGGAAAGCGCCGATACGATCAACTCAGAAAGCTCTTTCCGAGGGTCCACCTGTTGCGTGAACCAAACGCAGGCATGGCCCAATCCGAGTTGATAGGCTTCTGCGAGGGAACGCTCATGCGCCCCCGAAGCAGCGCGAGCCATCCGATAAACAAGGCTCGCTCACCTCGAAAATCCAACTCGCTAAAGCAAACCCACTTGCTCTAATGTTGCCACGAGCAGGCCTCGTTTTTTTCCGAGCATGCTACTGTAGAATTCGAATCCATCTCATGAAGACCATAGCCCCACCCCCTATTCGCGCATTCTTGATCGGTTGTCTCATTCCCGCAGCCGTCGCTCTGAGCTCCGAAAGCGCCTCAGAGGACACCATCGCCTCCCTATCGGTCGCGGTGGAACAGAGGAACATGGAGGCGATCGCCAGCTTTCGAGAGAAGCTAAGCGAACAAGACGTCGACGCTTTCATGCATCTTGTCGAGAGCCTGCCTCACAGTCCCTATCGAGAGTCCCTATTCTTCATAGTTGTTGAAGAGCTCGCTCGATTCGACGGCGCGTTTGCAGTCAACTACGCTCTCGATCTTGAAACCGCAAAAAGACAAGAATACGCCAGCTACGCCCTGCTGGCCTGGGTGCGGAACGAGCCCGAAGAGGCGTGGGAGTTCTTTCTCACGCTAACCAACTTCGGTCAGGACCGGGCATTCAAAGCCGAAATGCTAATTCATGGGGCAGCCGAAACCGACATCGAAAAGGCCTTCCAATTCTACAACCAGCTTTCCGATGAGGTCGATTGCGTCGACTGCTCCGCAAAGACGATATTGCGTCGACTCTTCTACAACGACGATCTGTCCAAGATTTTCGAATACGAAGCGCAAATTGAAGATCCGTTCAAACTGGACCAGTGGCG
This sequence comes from Pelagicoccus sp. SDUM812003, assembly GCF_031127815.1. Lineage (NCBI taxonomy): Bacteria > Pseudomonadati > Verrucomicrobiota > Opitutia > Puniceicoccales > Pelagicoccaceae > Pelagicoccus > Pelagicoccus sp. SDUM812003. Next base: position 32,011 of record NZ_JARXHY010000027.1, read on the forward strand.
CAGAAACAAGTGGGACATGTGGGGCTACTACCAACCCCTCGCCGCCTTGGAGCGCATCAAGCAAATCGCGTCTCCAACCGAGCAGGACGACGCTCGGATAAGCGTTTATAGCGGTTGGGCCCGCTATCAGCCTCGGGAGAGCATAGAGCATCTGCTCGCGTTCCAATCCGACGACTTGTTCGCAGACGCCTTTCCGAAAATAATACACGAGTGGGGAACCCACTCGCTGCTTGATCAGTCGCTGGACCTGATAAAGAGCATCGATCGCGATTCGATAACCGATCGCTCCATCGTGGCCATCACGTCGAGACTAGCATCGATCGACCCCAAGTTCTCCTGGGAGCTCGTCGAGTCGATAGAAGACGAAACGATCAGAAGGACCGGCATGCGCCAGTTCGTTTGGTCCACGAGCAAGTCAGATCCAGACTTTCTCCGTGAGCTGATCGACGGAAGCGCCGATTCAGCCGTTCAGAAGGAACTCCTGTGGTGGTTTCTCCAATTCGTCCCGGCAAATGGTCACTTCGACCTACCAGCCGACATGCGATACTTCGACCTGATCAATTCCTACAACAACAACAACGAGTCGCTTCGTCTCCTCGTTTCGGAGGTGTTGAACGCGACCTCGCCAACATCCAGACACATCACGCCAAATCGGCTAGCGCTAGCCATCGCCGAACAGAAATGGCTCAACAGCGATGACAGGGAGAGGTTTATCACCCTCCTGAATTCGAAATAGAACGCATGCCTACCAGCCGACCCCTCACTTCCACCAAGGAACGGTACGGAACCCAAGGCCATCACGGTCAGTAGCGAGTGAGCGATCGCATGAGCTCCCGCATCGCTGCCGGTTTGTTCTCTCGCGTTTGGCGATGACCCTAAAAACAGTTGAGGGAAGTCTTCACGAAAAAGACTTCCCCGCCTGTGCCTAATCCAACTGTGGCTCGTATGTGCCTGACAGAAATTGTGTTATCCAGTTTCGAGCCTCGCTAGAACTTCAATCGATCAGTCGTGATGCCGGATCGGTGTCCGAGCGGTCGGGTAAAGCCCCTTAGCGTGTTGATCGTGTT
>NZ_JARXHY010000028.1 GCF_031127815.1 Pelagicoccus sp. SDUM812003
GGCAACAGCGTGGGCAACCTGCAGGACTACTGGGACGTCATCGAGTCCTACGACATCATGCAAGGCGGCTTCATCTGGGACTGGGTCGACCAAGGTCTGCTCGCTCATGACGAAAACGGAAACGAGTATTGGGCCTACGGAGGCCACCTCGGAGGGGCTCACCTCCAGCACGACCAGAATTTCTGCCTCAATGGCCTCATCAATGCCGACCGCACCCCTCACCCCGCGCTCTTCGAAGTCAAAAAGGTCTACCAGTTCATCAAGTTCAAGAACTACGATCCGAAAACCAACAGCATCGAGATCGCGAATGGATTCGACTTCACTTCGCTCGCCGATTTTCAGATCAGCTGGACCCTCCTCGAGAACGGTGTGGCAATAGCTAGCCGTGCGCTACCGACGCTCGACATCGCCCCCGGCGAATCCCGTCGTGTTACATTGGATACGCCTGAGTACGACGAGAGCGCCGGCGAGTACTTCCTGAATCTTTCCGCGACACTCAGCGTCAAGAAACCGCTGCTCGCCGTCCATACCGAGCTGGCCTCCGAACAATTCGCTCTTACCAGCGTTGTCCTGACAAGCGCGACCCCAAAGACTTCCACGAATAAAAACCTGAACGTCGACCAGCAAAACTCCACGTTGCTCGTTTCCGGACAAGGCTTCCAAGTCGCTTTCGACTCCCAAACCGGCTCCCTCACCGAGCTGTCCTACTCGGGTCAGCAAATCCTCAAGGAAGCATTGAAACCCAACTTCTGGCGGGCCCCGACCGACAACGACTTCGGCTACCACATGCCGAAAACGCACGCCGTCTGGAAGCAAGTCACCGAGAAACAGAGGCTCTCCGACTTTTCCCACAAGCGCCTTTCCGATGGATCGATTCGCGTCGCTGCCAGATACGATCTGCCCGAGGTCAAGGGGTCGCTAGAGATCGTCTACACCGTCGCTAACGACGGATCAGTACTGGTGGAAAATCGCCTTTCAAACCTATCAAATAAACTTCCGGATCTTCCGAGATTCGGAAACAATTTCATCCTCCAAGAGGAATTTGCCAACGCTTCGTGGTACGGACGTGGCCCCTTCGAAAATTACTCGGATCGTAAAACCGCGGCCTTCATCGGGCGATACGACTCTAGCGTTAGCGACCTGTTCTTCGCCTACGGCCGGCCCCAAGAAAATGGATACAGAACAGACACGCGCTGGCTTGAGCTGACGAACGACAAGGGCCGAGGCATCGCCATTCTCGCGGTTGATACCCCCTTCGGCTTCAACGCCCGCCACCAGTACGATTCCGACTTCGACCCTGGTACGGAAAAAGCTCAGCGCAAGGTTAGCGACATTTTTCATCGCCCCTTGGTTAGCGTAAACATCGACCACTCGCAGATGGGTGTCGGCGGAGACAACAGCTGGGGCTATCGCCCTCACGACCAATACCTGATCGCTCCTCGCGATCTTTCCTACGCCTACAAGATAACCCCGGTCCAAAACTAACCTGCAGAGCCCCACCCCCTCAACGCGCTTAGAGCCACTCATCCACCCTGTCGTCTCAACGCCGCAAGCTGCAGGACTTTTTCATCTTAAAACCTATGTCAGCAAAGCTGCTTTCACCCCTTTTCGCCGGACTGGCGCATCTCCTTGTTCGTCGAGGAGGCATACAATCGAAGCGAAGTGTTCGTAAACGGACTACCCGCTACGTATCGTTCCTATGAATACATCTTATTCATGCTTCGCTAAGCGCCCAGCGAGCGCATCAACAATCCCCTTATTCAGACCAAAACCTATGAAACAAGCACTTGCCCTTTCCCTCAGCGCCCTCGCTGCCTCCTTGAGTTTCGCAAATTCGGATACAGCCTACCTTCTCACTTCCTTCCGCGATAACGGAGACGGACTTCACCTCGCATACTCCTACGATGCGAGAGACTGGACCGACTTGGACCAGGTTTACCTCGAACCCACCGTTGGCTCGAAGCTCATGCGCGATCCGCATATTCTCCGCACCGACGACGGCACCTACCACATGGTCTGGACCTCCGGCTGGTCGGACCTGGGCATCGGCTACGCGACCTCCGAAAACCTGACCGACTGGTCCGAGCAAAAATACCTGCCACTGATGGAGGATGTTGAAGGCGCCAATCAGTGCTGGGCTCCAGAAATCTACTACGACAAGAAAAAGAAGTCCTTCGTCATCGTCTGGTCCACATCCGTGACCGACAAAAGAACCGGCGAAACCAATTTCAGGGCCTACTATTCCCTCACCAAAAACTTCGAGACGCTCAGCAAACCCAAGATCTTGTTCGACCCTGGGTTCGACAATATCGACACGACCATTCTCAAACAGGATGACGCCTTCTACGCCATCTTTAAGGAAACGGACGACCAAGGGGCCAAAGATTACGGATCGATCTACGCCGCCAAAGCCAAGAAAATCACCGGTCCCTACGAGGTTCTGGACCATGTGATTCTCAAAAAGGAACAAGCGGAGGGTCCTACTGTGGTGGATACAGAGGATGGCGTTTACGTCTACTTCGACTACTATACCGACCATCGATACGGGGCCCGCGTTTCGACCGACTGGGAAACCTGGAAGAAGCCTACCGATGACATCGCCTTCCCTGAAGGCCAGCGCCACGGCTCTATCTTCCGCGCCCCAGAGAGCCTCGTCGCATCGCTTATCAGAGAAGCCGCCTCCGTGGCTCCTGCTCCCGCCCTGCAAGGCGAGTTCACCGCAGACCCCGCCATTCGCGCCTTCGGCGATCGCTATTATATCTACCCGACTTCGGACCGCCCCTACTGGAACACCAAGGAGTTCGCCGTCTGGTCATCGCCTGACCTTGTCGAATGGAAAAAGGAAAACGTCTTTCTCGATCTCCGCGAAGATATCAGTTGGGCCAACAACAAGGCATGGGCTCCCGACTGCATCGAGCGCAACGGAAAGTACTACTTCTACTTCTGCGGGGAACATAACATAGGCGTCGCCGTGGGCGACTCCCCGACCGGCCCGTTCGAGGACGCTTTAGATCGCCCTCTCATCGACAACGAAACGATCAAGACCTTCAGCATCGATCCCTACGCATTCATCGATGACGATGGCCAAGCTTACCTCTACTTCGGAAACGGCACGCCTACCGTGTATCGACTAAACGATGACATGATTTCTTTCGATGGCGAACACGTGGAGTTCCCACTGCGCGACTTCCGCGAGGGCATCGTGGTCTTCAAGCGAAACGGAAAGTACTACTTCATGTGGTCCATCGACGACGCCCGTAGCCCAGACTATCGCGTTGGATGGGGTGTATCCGATTCCCCATACGGGCCGGTCGTAAGCCCAGACGCGGAGGAGGATTTCATCGTGCTTCGTCAGAACGGTCCGGCCCAAGGCACCGCCCACCACAGCATAGTCAATGTTCCCGGAACCGATCGATGGTATGTCGCCTACCATCGTCACGCCGTTCCCGGCGGTGGTGGCTACAAGCGCGAGACCTGTATCGTACGCATGGAGTTCGACGATCAAGGCAACATCCTGCCCATGGATCCGATGCAACCCGCTTTCGAGAAAGGCGACGTCGGAGAACCAATCACTCTGGCGAAATAGAAACAACCCCGATCCGAAAGCGCCATTCGATGTCTAAACTAATTTTGTTCACGGTTGTCCTTGTGTCGCTCGCTGAAGTCTCAGCGAGCGGCCTTTTCGCCAATGCCTCCGGCGAGGAACCGGGCAACGGAAACCCGATCCTCCCCGGCTACTACGCCGACCCTTCGATCGTTTCGTATCAAGATACTTACTACATCTACGCCACGATCGACCCGTGGGGCGGTGAGACGCTCGCCTGCTGGGAATCGAAGGATTTCAAGAACTGGACCCTTCACCAACTGAACTGGCCCACCAAGGAGGCCTGCACCAGCCCCAGTTCCATGGGAGCTATGGTCTGGGCTCCATCTGTCGTGCAAGCTCCGGATGGCAAATTCTACATGCACGTCTCCGTTGGCAGCGAAGTCTGGGTGGGAGTAGCTGAGCATCCACTTGGGCCATGGGAGAACCCTCTCGGCGACCAGCCCATGATCTCCGCGGACTTCGCCAAGGAATACCATATGATCGATGCCCAAGCCTTCGTCGACGATGACGGGAACGCTTACCTCTATTGGGGATCTGGCTGGAACTGGACCAACGGACGATGTTTTGCCGCCAAGCTCAACCCGGACATGGCGAGCTTCGACGGCGAAGTCAAAGACGTCACCCCGAGCAACTACTTCGAAGCTCCCGTCATGGTGAAGCGCGACGAGCGCTATTTTCTGATGTATTCAAATGGCAAGACAACCATCGACACCTACCAGGTTCACTACGCCATCGGCGACTCCCCGCTCGGCCCCTTCAAGGAAGCGAAAAACAGCCCGATTCTCGTCACCGACCACGCCCGAAACATACTTTCTCCCGGTCATCACACCGTATTCGAACAAGATGGACAGCATTACATACTCTACCATCGCCACAACATTCCCTTTGAACCGGTTCATCGCCAGATCTGCGTAGATGAACTCAACTTCACTCACGACGGATTGATCGAAACCGTGACGCCTACTCACCAAGGACCGTCCCTCATCGCCAATCGACGTGAGGATCGCAGGCCAATCCCCTCGATTGCCACCGCCTCCAGTCGCAGAGACGAGCGCGTGAGAGCCGCCCACGCCATCGACGACAACTACGCTACCCGATGGGAGGCTGCCGCTAATGACTCGCTACCCACCCTGCAGCTGGAATTCACATCGGTCACCACAGTTTCAAAACAAGAGCTCATCCCGCAATTCGGATGGAAACCTCAACTCTTCCGCATCGAGAGCTCGATCGATGGCAAGCAGTGGGAGACAGTTGCCGATTTTACGAAAAACCCTGTCATCGGCTCGCCTATCGCAATCGAGAAGCCCGTCTCCTGCAAATACCTTCGCATCCAGTTTTCCGGCTCAGAAGAGTCCCATACCGCCTCCCTCTTCGAGTGGCTCGCCTACTAGAACCTAGGGTCCAGGTAGTGGGACCCGGTAGCGTGGTCTCACTTTCACCCGATTAGGGGATAGGAGAACGGGATTTGATCCTGTAGGCTGAGGCTTGAAAGACACCCCCTGCCCCAAGCTCACCATTGCTGCTGAGAGCGCTCTACCGAGTCCCTCCAAGAGGGCTCGCTGTATCCAGATTCCAATCACAATTCTTAAACAGTGGAACCTCTAAGCGTCCGCCTCCGAGCTGACCCTGAGCGTTCCGCATGCCCCGACTCAACCCACACCAAGGAGATCTCGATATGAATAGAACCCCATCGTTTCAACACCACACGGAGCATCGCTTCCGACAATCGCGGGACTTTTCCCGCAGGGGGCTCTATGGCCTCGCTCTTGCCCTTCTACTGACTGCTCAAACCGTCGCCCAAGATCACACCGTTGCCTTCGAAACAGAGGCCGAAGGCGAATACAAAGGCCTTGATCTCTGGGGCCTCGACACCGCCTGGCTTTGGGACGCCAACGTCATTCGCGGCGTCAACTTCATGGGCAAGCCGCAAACCGATGTCATTCGTTTTTCCTTCACTGGCGACACCCCCATCGTGGATGGAGAGCTCACCGGCAGCGGAATCGACGAGTTCAACGAGCGTATGCGCATCGTCGATACCTACACCAAACCCGAGACTGTCCTCTATCTCAACAACGACACGGAAAACTGGGATAGCAACCCCTACCTCAACGGCAGCGGAGTCGATCCCCTTCGCTGGGCGGAACTGATCGCCGTGACCGCTCGAAAGGCCGAAGAGGCGGGACGGGCCGTCATCTCCGTAGCCCCTTTCAACGAGCCGGATCATGGTACCTGGCAAGGCGATATCAGCCGTTTCGGCGACGTGAGCTGGAGGCTGCGCTGGAGCGGAAACTTCCCCGCGTTCAGCTATTCCGTTCCTCCCGAGCAGTTCATCAGTATCATGGGCGGCAATACACTCAACAACGATCAGGCCGCCAACTGGTACAATCAGCTAAACGACTGGGGCTATCTTGAAGAAGGAAACACCCATCAACTCGCTGGCAGTTTCGATACCTACGCGGCCTTCTACCAAACCGTCGAAGCAAACGGCGATGTGGCCACCAACGACGAACTCCACAACGTCATGGAAGCCATGGTGGGAGCCGAATACGGCATGGACGTGGGCATCTGGTGGGGCACCGCCGAACGCGCTCGCGGAGAGTTCGTGAAAGCGAGCGACGGCATGCGGCTCGCCTACGCGGAAGACCGTCCCAACTGGACCGCCGCCTCCGTCTATCGCGCCCCCGATGGCAAGATCCAAGGCTTCGTCGGCGAGTCGGAACGCCAGGCTGATCAGACCACCTACCGTTTCTTCTCCAAGGATCGTCCGGTCTTTTTCGACGGCCATGGTCCGCAGCGCTTCTTCGACGTCACCACCACCGGCGGACCTGGCTATCAGACCTCCAGTCACAAAAACGCGGAACGCGTGGTCAACATCACTTGGGGCGACGACGTTCAGCCCGTTATCGATGGTCGCTACTATCTCGTAAACCGGGCCAGCCTGCAGGTCATGGAGATCGCACGCGGCAGTGCCGACGCCGGGGCCAATATCGAACAGAGCAACTACGCCGCAACCCCCGAGCAACTCTGGGACGTCAATCCGGTCCCGCGCGATATCGGAGGCGACAACAGCTACGTTTCCCTGGTGAACGTAAACAGCGGCATGGCGCCTGACATTTGGAACTGGTCCCTCGAAGACGGCGGCAATATCGCCCAATGGAATACCAGCGAGTATCCAAGTTCCAATCAGCAGTATTTTCTCGAGTACGTAGAAGATGGATGGTTCTCCATCGGCAGTCGATGGAGCGGCTTGTACCTCGCCGGAAACGGTTCGAATGTGGAACAACAGGCCAATACCGGCAGCTACGCTCAGCAGTGGCGACTCGTTCCAGCGGACGCCGATCCGACCGACTTCGCTGCTCCAGGGAAACCCAAAGGCGTAAAAGCGATCGCCAACGCCGCATCGGTGACGATAAAGTGGAAACCCAATTCGGATAGCGACATCGATAGCTACACCGTGCTGCGGTCGACGACCAACGGCGGCCCCTACGAAATCGTGGCTCGCGAGCTCACCGGCAACGCTTTCACCGACAACAGCGCCACCGAATCGACTCCCTACCATTACACCGTGCAAGCGCTGGACAAATCCGGAAATCGTTCCGCGAGTTCCGGCCAGACGAGCGCCACCCCAACTGGCGATCCCGCCCTTGTGGCTCGCTACGACTTCCAGCTCGACGCCGCAGACGCTTCGATCAACGGAAATCACGCCTACCTCAATCCCGGAGCACGCTTCAGCCCAGGTGGCCTCGACGGAAGCTGCCTCGCACTCGACGGAGGCTCCGTCAGCCTGCCGTCCGACGTGGCCAGCCATGATCAGCTGACCATCGCCACCTGGATCAACTGGAGCGGCGGCGCTTCGTGGCAACGCATCTTCGACTTCGGAAACGGCGCCGAGCAATACCTCTTCCTCACCCCCGCGAATTGGGACGGCCAGACCATGCAGTTCACCATCTTCGACGATGGAGTCGCGGAGGAGCTCTACACTGCCGCGCCCGCCGTCGGCGAGTGGACCCATGTCGCGGTAGTCATCGGAGACGGCGAGCTTCAGCTGTACGTCAATGGAACTCTCGCGGACTCCAAAAGCGCCACGCTCAAGCCTTCCGACTTTGATCCAGTTATCAACTACATCGGCAAGAGCCAATTCCCTGACCCGCTGTTCAAAGGAGCTATCGACGACTTCCGCATCTACAACTACGCCCTCAGCCAGCCCGACCTCGCCGATCTGGCCAGCGCCACTCCTTCCGAGCTCCCTCCCGTAGCCGAGATCTACCTCGAAAACGCCGACTTTGAAGCCGGTGTAGGCAGCTGGCCGGAGTTCGACGGTTTCGACAACCCGGATCACGACGTGCCGGGCTGGACGAACTACTCCATCACCGACGCAGGCGTCGAAGCTGGAAACGCCTGGTGGGGGACCTACGAAGGCAGCTTCTCCGCCTTCATGGCCCCAGGCAACGCCGCCTACCTGCTTAGCGAGGACACCATCGAAGAGGGCGACGAGTTCGAGCTTTCCTTCGTCGCCAAGACCTGGTCCGGCGGAAGCTCCGAATGGACCGCGACCTTGTTCTACGACGATCCAGCCAATGTCATCGGTAGTTACGTCATCACTACCACCGGAGACTGGACGGAATACTCCTCCACCCTGGCAGCCACATCGGAATCGGTTGGAGGAAAGCTGGGTATTCTGTTCACGAATACTGGCGACAGCTTCGCGAACATCGACGACGTAGCCATTCGCCGGATCGTCGAAGAGGGTCCTCCCTCCGCTCTCCTCACCGTGGATACGGAAACCTTGTCTCCCCCGAACCACAAGATACGAGACGTGCAGATCAAGGTATCCTTTTTCGACCCGTCCCTCGACCCGCAAGCCGCCGGCCTAAACGTCAGCTGCTACGTCGTAAGCAACGAGCCTGACAACGGAAACGGAGATGGCCACACCACTGGAGACGTGAATGGATACGATGGCTACACATCACCCGTTCCCATGAACCTCACCTTCGACGGAACGTCCTTAGTAGGCACGATCCAACTACGAGCTGAACGCAGCGGATATGGCACGGGACGTGTCTACACCATCGTTTGCGATCTGGTAGACGGCTCGGGCAACGCGCGAGCGACAAGCGCCGAAGTCATCGTACCGCACGACTAGCGGATCCCGAAAAAAATTACCCCTTATGTAGCAAACTGCGAGGGAGCTTCGTGACGAAGCTCCCTCTTTTTCATTCACTCGTGGTGACCTTTTATCCCTATTCTAAAATCACATTTTCATCCATACCCCACTAGACCCGTCGTGCCTAAAAAAACATGCCCCCTCGATGGCATGCTCTTTCTATCGCCGTATCCAACAGCGGCCTACACCGCGTCACGGACGTCCCCCAATATCGCCCGTTCCGCAACGCCCGCGGCAAGCTCTTCGACATGGCCGACCGAGGCGACCACCTAGAGATTCTGCGCCAACGCACCGACCTCGAGGTGACCGGGATACGAGAATCTGAATGAGGCCCTCGGGCTTTAGTTTTCGAAATCAGACTATCCCGAAACAGCTCGAGCGCCGTCGAAGCTACCTCCGGTTCAGTCTATTCGCTTGCTATTCGCAAACGAAACAAATGGCACCCGTTTCCATCTTCTGGATACTATCTAGCGAAGCGGGGTCACGCGATAGAGCCCTGCCCCATGCTGCGGAATCTCCCGCGAGAACACCTTCTGGTAAGTCCCCAGATCCTCGCCGGACCAAAGATCTCGCACCTTGGCTTTCTTCGATAGTCCAAGATCCTTGAAGCGGACCGACACCTCAGTGTCCACATCGGTCGACCCGTTGGTTTCTTCCGCAAGCGCTGCGAACATGACTGAGCCATCCTCAGTGACCACGCCTTTAGTCGTGAAACGCTCATACCCCTCCGGCAAGTCGAAGATGATCTTGGATTCCGAGTGCGTACCGATTCCCTCCAACAGTTGGCCGCCCACCATCAGCGGCTTGTCCTCGCAAGTGCGGTTAATACGGGGGCTTCCCCAACCTGCGTCGGCATAGACCCATTCAAGCTCGGTCAGCTTCAGCGTTCCTTTCGGTCCGTGCAAGGTAGGCTCCACCCAGACAACGTGATCCCAGCTAAAACCATCGCCCCCGTTGGTCACGAACAACGCCAAGCGGGACGCCCCGGTTATATCGAGCTCGATCTCCTGCGACTGTCCCTTTCCGGCGATCACCGGACTGGCGTAATCCGCCGAGGCGAAATCCAGCGATTCCCCCTCGCTTTGAGCGTTGAACAGAGCCAGGTATTTGTCATCGCTGCCTGGCACGTCGGCCATCCAAACGATGTGGTTGTTTTTTCGATACACCTGGCGATTGTTCACGCTGTTCTGGTTAACCTCTAACATCGCAGGATGGGTGAGCATTTTCAGCGTGAACTCATCCAGCCTTGTCATATCTCCCCCGAAAATCAGCGGAGAGCGAGCGATGCTCCAAAGCGTCATCAGCGTGTACTGCTCGTCCTTCGTGAAATGGGTGGGACGGTCGAACTCGATGATGCCGATTGGCAACATATCCGCATCCGGCCAAGCGCCCGAGCGTCGGAAAGGCGTCCAAGCATCGCAGCGCTCGAACATTGCCTTCAGCAGTCCCCATCGATCCCAAAAGTCGTCGGTGATACGCCAAAGATTGGCGTGCTGCATCACGTGCTCTCCGACTTCGATGGGGGTCGCTCCCGGCGAAAGGCTCAGCACCATTTCACGGCCCGTCTTGTCGATGGCATTGCGGATCGCCTCGATCTCCGCCTTCTGCACCTGGTCGTAAGGTCGTGAAATGTCGTCCACCTTCACATAGTCGACGCCCCAATCCGCATACATCTGAAATAGGGAGTCGTAGTAGGCCTGGCCCGCTTCGGTCGTCGCATCGACGCCATACATATCAGGATTCCAAGGACAAATCGATTCGACGATGCCAACATCCGCTGCCGTGGCATCCGTGTCGAGAAGCGGCGTGTTTCGCTGCACGGCCTGACGCGGGATCCCCCGCATGATATGGATGCCGAAACGCAATCCCTTCGAGTGAACGTAATCCGCCAGCGGCTTGAATCCCTTTCCACCGGCGGCCGATGGGAAACGGTTCACTGCCGGCGTAAGCCGACTGTACTCGTCCATCGAGAGTTCCGCCCCCGGAGTGTAGTGGTGTCCTTTCGCGTTGGGCTCGTACCATTGGATGTCGACCGTCAGAATGTCGTAGCCCGACGGCAAGAGAAGCTCCGCCATCGCATCCGCCTGCTCACGCGTCTGGGCTTCGGTGATCGTCGTCCCGAAAATGTCCCAGCTGTTCCAACCCAATGGCGGCTTCGGAGCGAAGTCCCAGTGGGACGGTTCGGCTGACAAGGAAGCTGCCGTCAACAGCAGGGCGCTAAAAAGAGGGAGTATCCGAGAAGTTTTCACGATGAAAATGAGCTAAGGAGTTAGGTCTGAATCGAATGGTTGAATACACTGCCGAGATAGCGAATACGCGCCATCACAAGCAGGTTTCGCAATTGTATTGAGATAACGTATACTACGTTCGCTTGCTGGAAGGGACGCTAGTCAAGGTGCACGATGCCATGCCGTATCGCCGTAATCGCCGCTTCAGTGCGATCGCGCACACCGAGTTTGAAAAACAGGGTTTTCAGGTGCGACTTCACCGTCTCATCGGAGACATGGAGGCTCTGCGCGATCTCCTTGTTGCTACGGCCTTTGATCAAGGACTCCAAAACCTCCCTCTCCCGTTCCGTCAGCAACTGGCGCTGGGAACGCTCCGCAAGACGTTCGGCAACTTGGCGGGGCAGAACGTCTTCCCCATAGAATACGCCTCTTATCGTTTCTGCGATTTCCTCCACCGACATGTCCTTGAGCAAGTAGGACTTTGCGCCCGACTGGATGGCCCGATGAATGTCCTCATCGAGGTCGTAGGTCGAAAGAACGATGATCTTCGCCGCCGGATGCTTTCGGCAGATCGATAGGATCGCCTCCGCTCCCCCCATGTGATGCATGCGCAGATCCATCAACACCACGTCCGGCAAAACATCGTCGTAGACCTCGATAGCCTCCTCCCCGTCGCATGCCTCCGCGACCACCTCCATGAAGGGCTGGCTGTCCACCAAGGATATGATTCCCATTCGCATGGAGGGATGATCGTCCACCACCAGGATGCGAATCGTCACCGCAGTTTGCGCTTCAGGTTCTGGAGGAACCGCTCTTTCTAGTTCAGAACTCATTGCTTCGTGAAAAAAAGGGACGAGGTAGCCGCCACTCGCCCTTTCGGAAAAACTACCACAGTTCCCGCCCGCTGACTCTCACCCATTCGGGGGATATCACAGGTGCGGCCTGCGCTAGCTCGCGCCCCCTCTGCCGAACAACAGCGGACTTCTTCCATTCAACTTGCCCCGCATCCTCTTTGCTATAGGGTGTGACGGCAGTATTCACACATGGAATACCACCAAACACCACCGTTCGGCTGCCCCCCGCGCGATGGAACAACCTCCCTACATCTAGTCACCCAGCCGCTCCTCCAAGTCGCCACCCCGATGACCGTTTCTAGACTGACCTTCCTCTTCTCGATCTGCGCCTTCGCGTGTCAACTCCTCGCTCAAGACAAGACGGAGCCTCCGCTTACCACCGCCGCTCAAATCCGAGCCCTCACCCCTGCCCAGGCCGCTGAGCAGTTCCCCATCCGCCTACGCGGATGCTTCATGGCTCGCGAGTCCCACTCCTTCTCGATGCAGGACCATACCGACGGGATTTTCATTTTCACATCCTCCGAGGACGTCAATGTGGACTTCAAGCGAGGAGACCTGATCGAAGTCATCGGCTACACCAATCCTGGCGACTACGCTCCCTGCGCCACCGCGACTTCGGTGACGTTGATCGGAAAGACCGAAGTGCCCGCTCCCCTCCCATCCACCATCGCCCAGCTCTATTCCGGTCAGATGGACGCTAAATGGGTCGAGATCGAAGGCATCGTTCACCGTGCGGAGATCCTCCCCAACCTGCTGATAAAACCTCCGGAGGCCCTGACGCCAGAGGGCGAAAACCTCTACACCAAGCTCAAACTCGTCTCGGGAAACCACGAGCTGGTGGTCGAGATGCAAGACGTCGTGGACCCGAACACGCTTCTCGATGCGAAGATCAGCCTAGTCGGGCATTGCTTCTACCTGCACAACGGAAACCGCCAGTTCGTCCGGCCCATTCTCCACACACCGATCGGCATCAAACCGAACATCCTCCAGCCGCCCGTCTACTCCGGCTTCGCCCCCCCTCCCCGCCCCGTCTCGAGCCTTTTCACCTTCGACACTTCCGAAGGAAACCACGGCCACCGCGTGCATGTGCGTGGAGTCGTCACCCACCACCGACCCGGCAGAGCGCTATGGATACGAGACGATACCCAGAGCTTGCAGATTCAAAGCTCGCAAGAAGAGCTCCTCGCCCCCGGAGACCTGGTCAGCGTCCTGGGATTTCCCACCCCTGGAACCTATAGCCCCGTGCTGCAAGACGCCGAGTTCAAGAAGCTTGGAAAGGAGGACTGGCCGAGCCCCATCGACATCGAGCAACTCAATATGATCACCCGGCACGACTCCGATCTCATTCGCCTGAAGGCTACATTGCTCGAAGTCCAACGCTACCCCGAAAGCATCGAACTGACCCTCGACGGCCTGGGCACCACGGTCCGAGCCTCCCTCATCACCAACGCCGAGCTCGGCTCATTGCCCGATTGGCGACCGGGAAGTCTCGTATCCGTCTCAGGCATCGCCACCGTCGGCGAAGGCGAAACCATTCCCCTCAACGGCCTTTGGTGGTCCGAGTCGCTTCACGTGCTCCTACGCTCTCCCAACGATCTCGCCATCATCACCGCTGCTCCGTGGTGGACTCCCAAGCGCGTCTCCTACGCACTTGCCGCCTTCCTGCTGATCGCAGTCGTCACGATCGCCTTCGTAGTCTTTCTTTCGCGCCAGCGCCTCGGGGAGCAAAAACAACAACGAGCCTTGGCAGAATCCGAGTTTTCCGCCATCCTCTCCGAACGAAACCGCGTCGCTCGCGAGATCCACGACACCCTCGCCCAAAACCTCGGAGCCATCTCCGTTCAGCTAGAGATCGTGCGCACCGACGCTCGAAATCTGGGCCAGAACACCCAAAAGCACATCGCTACGGCGCACAAGCTCGCTCGAACTGCTCTCGCGGACGCCCGCGACTCCATCTGGAACATGCGCTCCCAGGTTCTCGAAAAATACGACCTCGGGGGCGCGTTGGAGCGTGTCGCCACCCAATTGACCGACGACACCGACATCTCCATCGACGTGGATATCATCGGCAAACGCCGCCGTCTTCCTCCCGTAGTTGAAAACAACCTACTGCGCGTGGGACAAGAGGCTGTCACCAACGCATGCAAACACGCTCGCCCCAACAACATCAAGGTGGAGGTCTCCTACCAAAACCGCCGCGTAGAGCTATCCGTGATTGACGATGGCATCGGATTCGACGTCGCCTCGGTGTCCCCAGAAACCAACCACAGCTTCGGGCTCGTAGGCATCCGCGAACGAATCGAACTCCTCGGAGGAGACGTCGAGATCCGCAGCGAAAAAGGCCGCGGCACACGCATCCGCGTCAGCGTGAGCGACTAGAGGACTCGTCCCAATTGAGCTGAGTATCCATCTTATCGATTCAAAGCATTCCTCTCGCAACGAAACTCTCTCGGATGAGCCCTGCAGACTCGAAACCAGACATGCGCGTCATGATCGCAGACGAACACCCCTCCATACGATCGGTTGATCGCCTTGACCGATAGCCAATTAGTCCCGACAGTATAGCGAGGCGTGCGAAGTCTACCACCCCCCGACGTGGCATCGTCCATCTGGTCGAACGACGCCATCAAGTCCGATCAATTAGGCTCCCCGTCTTCCGCTGGCGGAGTTCCAAAAAAAGGCGTTCCATCTTCATTCCAGCCCAGTTCGATCGCTCGTGTAGCCCGGTCCGGATTATACAGAGGCTCGCCCTCGATGCGTTCGTAGTTACGAGCATGATACAGCATGATATCGGTCCTGCCGTCAGGTGATGTCGTAAAGCTATTGTGCCCGGGACCAAACTGCAGCGTCGTAGCGTCGCTCTTAAACACCGGCTCAGGGGTTTTGCTCCACGATGCGGGATCGAGCAGATCCGCATCATCGTCGGCGGTCAGCAGGCCAAGACAATAGTTCGCGTCCGTAGCGCTGGCGGAAAACGCGACAAACACCTTCCCGTTTCGGATGAGCGCGGCCGGAGCCTCGTTCACCCAGTGCCCCCGCTTCTCCCATTCGTACTCCGGTCGAGAGATACAAACTTGCCCTCCCACGATGGACCAGGGCGTATCCATCTTTGCGATATAGATCCCCGTGCCTTCAAAGTCGCTACTATTCTGGGTCCATACCAAGTAGCGCGTCTCCCGATGCTGGAAGGTCGTAGCATCCAGCGTAAAAGACTCCCAATCCATCTCGATCTTCCCCTTTTCGACCCACTCGCCTTGAAGCGGGTTCGCGGACGCGTTTTCCAATACGTACATGCGAATATTCCACACCGCCTCAGCCTCTCCCGCTGCGAAGTAGATGTACCATCTTCCATCGATGTAGTGGATTTCTGGAGCCCAGATATGGGCGCCCATTTCGCCGGTTTCATGCTTTTTCCAAACAACCTTGGGCTCCGCATCGGCCAATCCGGCTAACGTCTTCGCCCTGCGGAGCTCGATCCGATCGTACTCCGGCCGTGTCGCGGTGAAGTAGTAGTAGCCATCGGAATGAAGCATGGCATGCGGATCCGCATGCTGCGGCAAAAGTGGGTTCGGCCAATCCATCCCCTGCTCCTCGCCCGAGGATTCCGAGTCTCGAGCGACTAGGGAACGCTCTCCAGCGAAGAAAATCGGCAGTAGAAATATCCACGCCGTGAATACGCCGCGTCCTCTCTGCCTAGATACCACCAGATTTTGAATACACATTAGAAAAAACGAATTCATCGAGAATGATCGATTTGAAGATGAGAGTGAAAGCATGGGGCAGATTCGTGCCCACAGGCTTGGGCGCAAAAAGGCGGGGCATCCCACAGGATGCCCCGCCGATGTGCAAAGCGATGCGAATGACTGAGACGACCTGCTAGAACCGGAAGGTGTTGCTGATCGCCCAAGACGTTTCGCCTGGGATGCGCACCTGAGCGATGGTTCCGTCCGGATTCGCCTGAACCGGAATCAGAGCGTCGTCGGCCAGAACGTCGTAAACATTCAACTGAATCGACCAAGTCTTGTCGCCGCCGATCGGCATCTCGTAGGAAACCCAGAGATCGAGGTAGTCCTCGCTCGAGCCCTTGATCGGGTTTTCCAGATCGTTGACCCAAGCATTGGCGTCCGCGTCGTATTTTGGATAGTAGCCGAGATTCGATTCATCCATCCAGCGATACGCCCCGCCGAGTCCGAGGCCCTTGAACTTTCCATCGGAGAAGGAGTAGTTGGTCACCATATTGAAGTGCCATTCTCTCAGCTCGTTGACCAGCTGGCTTTCGGTAGCCTTGGCTTGGTAGTACTTGGCGAGGATTTCCGAACCGTAACCAGTGCCCAAGCGACCCGAGACGCCGAGCTCGATGCCGGGCGATTCCGGAATGTCGTAGAATCCCTTGATGGACCAGTAGTCCATGGCCGGTTGGTCGTAGAGCGAGTAGCCGCCGTCGAACCAGAAGTCCATGCTGTTGGCGATGTATTCATCCCACGACTTCAAAACGTTGGAGCGCACCGCTTCCGCTTTGGAAGCGTTGAACGACAAGCGCCAGTTCGGGGTCGGGTTGGCAGTGAGCTCGTACTCGATACCGGTGGACTCGAGGTCGTTCAGACTCCGTGAGGAGTCGGGCACCTCCCAAGCGGTGATTTCCCAGAAACCGCCCCAGGCCGCGTCGATGCGCTCGAAGTCCATGGCGTTCCAGAAGGTCTGGTCCACCGGACGTGACCATTCCGCGTCGGAGCGGGCGCGATACCACTCCGAGCGATAGGCTACCTCCTCTGCCGTGAGTGGAGGCGCCACATAGGGAAGGTCCAGGTCTGGATTGACATCTCCTTGGGCAACGTAGGTCGGTGAACCGGGCACAGCTGCAGCGCGAATGCGCAGGGGCTGGTTCATGATCTCTGGATGGTCCCTCCAATCGGCGGGCAGCGGAGTGTTGGCGATTCCGGCGTCGTAGTTGCCTTCCCCAAACATCCATTTGTTAACCAGCCACTCAGGAGTCGGCTGCCAGCGATCTTCCGCCGGAACGCCGCCCTCCGAAGGCAATTCACCATGGTGAGGACCGATCTCCCACATCATGCCATCCATGGCTCGGCCTAGGATAGACTTGTTGCGGTTGAAAGCCGGCGCGTCGCCGATGAACGGTGTGTTCTTTTGCTCCGTCTTGTACTTGGTGACCCGCAAAGAGATCTTGTTCTCGAAGGCGGAAACCAGAAGGCTCACGTCCTTGGTCTCTCCCGACGGGTTCGCTTCCTGACGTCCGTAAACGTCGCTGGCCACGTCAGAAGGACGGAAGCTGCTGGAATCGTTGTAGAGCAGCGTGACGTCCATTCCGCCCGGCATCTCCTGACCAAACATATCCAGCAATTCCTTGCCATGCAGAGCGACACTCCAGCTGCGACGCTGGGCATCTGCGTAGATCGGAGCCCGACGCTCTTCGTCGTAAACCCAATTTTCGCTATAGGGCAACACGTTGTTATAGCCAGGCACGCGACCGTATTCCATCCCGTCGATAACGGAGGGAGACGGTTTATTCCAACGCTCGTACTCATCCTCGCGCCAACCAAAGATCGGCACCACCGCGCCGTTCAGCAGGTCGCCCTGCCAGACGAAGACCTTGGAATCAGTGTTATCGTATCCTTCTCCAGCGCCGTCGTAGAGTCTGTCGAGATCGTTCTCCCAGGTCATCAAGCCATAGTCGCTCGTGCCCCAAGCCCAATCGCCATCGCTATTGCGCCCGTTGGCAAGGACGGTCTGGGTCATGGCCGGAGCCTGGCGCGTGGTGACGCCTGTGATGCCGGTGATCTGATCCATAGATGTCGTGTCCAGCATGCTGTCGCTCAGGTAGTGGATCCCGCGCCAGGTCGCATAGCCAGGGTTGCCCCACTCCAAGGCCTCGCTGAACTCCTCGTCCCACCGATAGAGAGCGAAGTTGCGGTCGAAGTTCTCGTACTTCTGCGAAGAGAGAACGCCTGTGAACGTATGATCGCCTATCAGAGTGGCAAGAAAGCTGTCGGAGTCGAAGAAGTCCTTGCCAGAAACCTTGCCGAAAGCCGTCGCGCGCCAGTTTTCCCGCCGCTTTTCGTAGATGCCGCCACGGCCCTCTCCGATCGTGTACAGTCGTCCCACATTCGGGTTGTTGCCTTCGCCATTGCGCAAGGACTCGTTGATATCGATAGAGACTATATTGCCGCCCCACAGCCCTTCCATCTGGTTGGTGTATCCAGAACGGTAGGACTGGTCGTTGTAAGCGAAATTCCAACCGACGCGGTTGTCCCAATAGGACTGGGTGGCGACGAGGTTGACGGTTTCGAAATTGTTGAACTCGGATTTGTTGGGTCCAACGAGATTTTGCTCGCGAACCAACTCCGCGATCGGCCCATCCACGATCATCTGCGTCGGCCACAGTCCCTGGCCGAATCCGCTAAAGTTCCGGCCAGTCTGCGATTCGTAGTCGTCGATGATTCCCATCAAGACCGAATTGCCCGAGTAGTAGTCTTTGCTATTCTTCTCGTGGTTTCCGTTCCCCAGCTCCCAATTGGGATTGGTGAGACCAACGTAGCTTCCCCAGCCACCTCCGTTCACATTGCTCCAGCCGCGAAGCACCATGGCGTCCGCTCCGCTTCCAATGCCCACGCTGTCGCTGGTCGGGTCGCTAAAAAACGAAACCGGATGATCGTCCCATACCTGACCGCCGATCGACTGGGCTCCGTACACGGCTTCATGGGCCCCAAATCCATCCAGCCCCGGAGCGTCGCCAGGGTCCGTCCAGTACTCGTCGTTCAAGACGAGATTGCGGTTGGTGGCCCCATACCAGTTCGATAGGAAGTCGGCAGGCGTGCCCGCCATTGGACGGTTCGCATCGATCTTGCCCCATTCGCCATTCAGGTCGAACTGGGTGAAAATGCCTTCGCCCATCTTCGGCTGCCAGCGGGCCGCCGCGAACAGGCGCTGATCGTCGTTGAAGGTGCCTTTCTGGCGATATTTCCCATCGTTGTTCATCGCCACAACGCGCACGCCCAGCTCGCCGGGAATGATGGTCTGATCGAAGTCGACCACCGTTCGCAAGGAACCATAGTTGTCGAATCGCACCTCGAAGGTACGCCCGCTTTCTCCCAAGACAGGAGTCTTAAGCGTATTGTTGATCAATCCGGCCGGACTTCCCAAACCGAAAAGGATAGAGTTCGGGCCGCGGCTGATGTCGACGCGCGACAGGCTGTACCAGTCGATGGGAATGTCCGAGGGGAAGAAATCTCGCGTGATGTCCGCGCTGTTCAAACCACGAATGCGCGTCGTGCGGTGGGGCTCGACCAGCATGTCTCGAGCGTGGCCCTTGTCCCAAGTGTCGCCACCATAGAAGTTGCCTTCGATACCCGCGATTTCAGTGTTGGTGGTATAAACTAAGAGCTTTTGAAGGTCGGTCGCGCCGATGTCCTTCATAAACTCTGGGGTAATGGCTTGAACGGCCGCCGCGATGTCACGGAGCTCTGTATTGAGACGCGAGCCAGCGAGCGAAGACGTAGCCATGTATCCAATATCATCCGACGTAACCTCGAAGGGCGATAACTCGAATACCTCCTCTTCCTCCTCGTCTTCCGGGGCATTGGATTGAGCGTGCAAAGTAGGCGCGATTAACGACAGCGCGCTCAATGACATGGCGAGATGCTTTGTCATACCCATCCTGCCAGTTAGGTTGTTTTTGAATCTACTCATCTAAGGTTTGCGAGTTTGGTGTTTTAGTAGTCTTTTTGGGGTCCCTGCCAATCCAGCACAGCACAACTAATTAGCTATTGGTTAACAGCATTCGATTAAGCTTAAGCCCTTGGGAAACCTACAGTATGCGATCGACGCGAAGCCTGGGGGTATCTGATTGGCTTGAGTTATTCACTCTGATGGGGAGCGGGGATGATGGCACAGACTATATGCAGCTATGCCAGCCATCTCAATCCCCCGATCGGGGGAAATCGGAGCAAAGCCGGACTCGATGAAGCAAGTCTCGCCACCTAAAAAACAGTTCAACAAATCCTAAAACACATGTCCTCCCGCCGTGAATACGACCATCGCCAAGTGTATCAATACCCTCCCATGAGCAGGTCTTGATCTCCGATCTCTGGCCAGTCTTCCTTGCTGGAAAAGTCAGGCGAAGCTCACTTGGCTCCAGCCGGCATGCGATGCCCCCTCGCATCAAGTAGACGATCGCCTCGGGCACGCGTCTCAATTCGTATCGGGGAGGTCGGCCGAGCTTCGACACCTCCTGTATCAGAAGTTTGATTACGCTTTGTCAGGTCGCTTGGATACACGTCGTTTTCCATCGAATCAACTTGCCGGGCGCGCTTCCGGAAATCCGAGTTTGGGAGATCGCGCGCTTTCCATAGCAACTCGGATTTCCCATTCGCGCGGATTCGCTGGAAACGCGCGCCGCTGCCAACTCGAATCCGTTCAAACAATCGCAAGCGCATGCAACCCGATTTTCAGCCTTAAACTTTTTCGCCTCGATTCCGTAGGTCGTCAGTTGCTGGCGCGCACGATCATCTAGCATTCCGCTTGGCAGACATACTCCTTGGTTGGCCCGTCGATCCCTTCTATCGAGCTACTGATTCGAACACAGTCGGCGGACTCGCTCGATCCTCTCGCCAAGAAGACTGGACGCGCCAGGACCTACCACGCTCGCGAGGCCATCCTCAAGCACCTCGACGAACGGACTCATGCCTGCGGCATGCCCCATCTCCGCTCGCCCAGGGGCTCGCTCCGTCGAACCCCTCTTGCGGGCTTCTCATCCCCATCTCGAATACCTAACCGCCCAGACGCAAAAAAGCCGTCACGCAATGCGACGGCTTTTTTCAACTGGTACCCCGTAGGGGATTGGTTGCCGCAAACGCGGCAAGTCCT
>NZ_JARXHY010000029.1 GCF_031127815.1 Pelagicoccus sp. SDUM812003
CTTCTCATCCCCCTCTCGAATATCCAACCGCCCAGACGCAAAAAAGCCGTCACGCAATGCGACGGCTTTTTTCAACTGGTACCCCGTAGGGGATTCGAACCCCTGTCGCATGGATGAAAACCATGTGTCCTAGGCCGGGCTAGACGAACGGGGCGTCAGCTGAGAGCCCCGGAAACTAGAAATCCGACTTCCCCATGCAAGGCTTTTTTTCAAAAAATCGATTTTCCCAATTTTCCGCCCCTCGGCTTCCCCCTTTGCCAGCTGGCGCTGCCTGCTCTTGCCTTCGTATCGCGCAGCCTTATACCTCAGCATCTTCCACATCCTCTTCACCGCGCCCGCCTAAATGGGATTCCTCGACCTTTTCCGCTCCAAACCTGGCCTCGCCATCGGCGATTGCTTCAGCAGAAGCCTCTCCCGCGCTGGCGACTTTCCCGTCAGCCTGAGCGGACGCCTGCCGGACGGACGCAAAATCCCCCTCTGCCGCATCCACAACGCAGGCCGCGAATTCTCCATCGAGGCCCTCGACGACGCCTTCCCCATCCACCTCGATGGAAAGGAGCTGAAGAAGGAAACCCTGCTCGAGCCGAATCGAAACTACGGGCTGAGCCTCTCCAACCACCTGATCGTCATCCGCCTAGCTCGCAGGACGGAGAGCATCGGCAGCAGCTTCATGGAGGGAGAGTGGGACATCGCGCCCGCCGACGACCGGACCGAGCGAGCCACTTTGGCCAACGGGGAAATCTCAGCCCGCTCCCTGCGAAGACGCTATCCGGATCCCGAGAATCTTCTGGCCTTTCCCGCTCAGGACGAAGCCTGCTTCCGCCTGCAAGACCTGATCCAAGCCCTGCCGGACGGCACCGAAAGAAACGCCGAATCCGCCACCCACGCCAGCCCGCCGATCGCTCCCACCGACGCTCTCCGGCCCGAAACGCCGGACTTCGGGCTCAGTCTCGACGAAGGCGACTCCGAAAGCCGAGCTTGCCCCCTTTGCTGGAAGACCTTCGCACCGGGCGACGCTCTGAACATCGCTTCGCACGACTCGCTCACTGGCGATCCCATCCTAGGCCCGCATGCCAAACTCCGCTTCGCCGCCACCCGTTTCAACGCCATCGGTCAAGCCATCGACTCCGCAGGAGCGCCCGCGATCGACCTGGCCTGCCCCCACTGCCGCGGACGCCTGCCTCCCTCCTTTTTCGGTCACCGCCAGCTCATTTTTTCCCTCGTCGGCGCTCCCAGCAGCGGCAAATCCTACTACCTCTCGGTCCTGTTGAAACAACTGCCCGAGCAGCTGATCCGCCATTTTCGGCTCAACCTCCAGGATGGCGATCCCAGCGGGAACGCCCAGCTCAACGAGATGAAAAACCGGCTCTTCTCCGCCACCTCGCCGGAAGACGCCTTCATATCCAAGACCGACTTCGAGGGCGTCATGTACCAGCGCCTGCATCGCCACGGGAAACTGGTGCCGCTGCCGCGACCCTTCGTCTACTACCTGCAGTCCCTGGAATCGCCCGAGCAGCGAGCCTCCCTAGTCTTCTACGACAACGCCGGAGAGCACTTCAAACCCGGCATATCGCTGGAGGACTCGCCCGGCGCCCTGCACGTGGCGGCCTCCTCCGCCCTGATGTTTCTCTTCGATCCCACCACCCATCCAACCCTGCGCAAGCTGCTGCGCCGCAAACGCGATCCGCAGCTCCGCACTCAGACCACCGACGAGCAGGACACCATTCTCGCCGAGCTGGGGGTTCGGGTGAAGAAGATGCGAGCCCTGGAGAGCCACGAACGCGTGGATACGCCCCTCGCCCTCCTCGTGGGAAAGTTCGACCTCTGGCGCTCGCTGCTCCCGGAAAACGCCATCGCGATCCCCCAGGGACGCCTCCTCACGGCCGAGGAGATCGAGGACAACTCCCGCCTGACACGGGCCTTCCTCAGCGAGCATTGCCCCACCGTGGTGGCCAACGCGGAGTCGATTTCGAACACCGTGCGCTATTTCCCCGTCTCCTCGCTGGGGCACTCGCCCCAGGAGCTGCTCGAGGGCCCTCTCAAAGGCCGCCTAGCCCCCAACCCCAAACGCCTCGCCCCCATCCTCGCCACCTCGCCGCTTCTCTGGATCCTCCCCCAAGTCGCGCCCAATCTGCTCGCTTCGCCGGAGAGCTGACACCCGTTTTTCAAACCTGCCGCCGTGAGCTACCAGTACATCCACACCAGCGCCAAGCGCGGTCTCGAGCCGGGCAAGTCCGGCTACTGCTGCGTCGCTCGCGACATGGATCTACCGCCCGATCTGGCCAAGGAGCTCGACCGGCTCAGCCGGTTTCAAGCCCCGGCTTCCTACCCCTCGCTGGTCGTGCTGCGCCACCGCATCGCGGAGCTGCGCAGCGGAGCCTATCACATCCTCAGCCGCATCCAGGAAACGGGGGCCGACTACTCCAAACGCAACAACCACCTCGCTCACCATCTGGTTTTTGAAAAAAGCGAGACGACAGGCCTGCCCAATCCCAGCTCCATCCTGCTAAACTGGCGCGGCTGGCGGACCCACTGGAACGAGCCGCCGCGCATCCTCGACCAGAGCGACGCCTTTTCCATCCATCATCTGGATACGCAATGGAAACCCTTCGCGGAGCCGGAGGCCTTCCCCTCCCCCTTCAAGCGCGGGGAGCCCTACACCGGCCTGTTTCCCGTACTGCCCGGACAGGAACGCTCGCTCGTCGAGTACTTCGGCGACTGCCTCAATCAGCTCGACTCCAGCAAGCGCTGGCGCTGCAGCTTCACCAACTGCCTTCTGCCCACCGACGATCAGCATGACACGCATTGGTGCGGCGTGCTGGACGAGGATGAGCTCCCCTTCGATCTGGACCTGAAGCAAAGGCCGATCTTCGAAAAACCGAAGCCAGAGCCGCCTCCCCAAACCGCCGACTCCACCTCGGCAACCGCCCGCGCCGCCGCCCAGCCAAGCCCGCGCGACCTCCCGCCCCCCGTGGTGGAAATCCCGCAGGACTACGATCGCCGAAGCCGTCGGCGTCCGCGACGCTTCGGCCTGCGCGAATTCGCCCGCTCGATCAACTTCGCCATCGCCGTCGGAGCCCTGCTTTGCATCGCCTTGGCAGTTTCCATCTACCAGATCTACCAGACGAAAGCGGCTGAGCCGAACGAGCCAACGCCGACCTCCTCCTCGGTCCGAACCCCAACGCCCCAGTCCCGCTGGCAGGCCTTTCTTGCGGCGAATTGCCCCCCCTCCGAACTCGGCGCCATGACCCAGCTCGCGGATCAGCTCCCGCTCGACTCCCAAGCGCCAGCCATGGTGGACTTCCTGGCCAAACTCCGCCCGGACGGGCCGATGCCCAGCGCTTCATTGCCCGTACCCGCTCGGCTAATACAAACGCAGGGGAGCAGCGTTTCGATTTCCCTGGCCACGACGGACTACCCCGGCCTCAAGCGCTGCACGCTGCTTCCGTCCAGCGGCGAAGCCCCCTTCATCGAGCTTCGCAGCAACCCGATTCTAAACGGTCTCACCCTGCCCCAGCTCCCCCACGGGGCCTTCTCACGACCCGCCCTCGACGCCTGGCTCGACTTCGCTCAACTCGCCGCCGATCGCAAGCTCCAAGCAGTGCCCGAGCCGGAAGCCGACGCCCTGCGAAGCTATTTCCAGGAAAAGGAGTCGCTGCTAGCCAACCGCCAACTCGCTCCCTTTTTCGGAATCCACCAAGCCTTCGGCCGACCTGAGACCCAGGCCTATCTCGGCTTCGACGAAAGCGGCCTGATCTATCCGAACAGCTCCCTGGCTTTCGCCCCTTTCCTGCGCAACGTCTTCGCCCAGGCAGTCGCCGAAAGCGACAATCCCTCCCTGCAAAACGCCCTGTTTCTCGCTCGCTACAGCCAGTACCGCAAGCGTCCGATCAGCGACGCCTACAGCGAAGCCCTCGCCATCCAAGACCTCATGGAGATCATCGAAAGCGAGCCCAACCAGCCCTGGTTCGAGCGCCGACAGCTCTGGAAACAGCTCTTCGGACGCGACGACCTCATGGAGCAAACCATTCTCCGCTACTCCCTGGAATCGCTGGAGGCGAGCAAGCTCAAGCTGGTCGACGCTCGACAACGCTTCACCGTGAGCTCTTTCCAGACCTGGAGCTCCCACCAAGGCCTCGTCCAGTCCCTGCAGCAGCTGCGACGCCTCGCCCAAGCCTCTATTTCCGATCAGGAATGGGTTGTCATCGCCAAGCAAACCAGCAACGTCGGAACTGCTAATCCATGAAGCCCGCCTCCTATCCTGAAGCCAACCGACTGATCTACCGTATCCGCACCGCCATCACCGGCGAATCCGTGGGATTGGGGGCCGCGAAACTGGCCTGGCAGCTCGCCGAGGCCTGCGAACGGGCAAACACGGATTTGAAAGCGGCCCGTCAATCCCTGGATCAGGGCGACCTCCTTCAAGCGCTGCTGATCGCCCACGCCCATCCAGAGCTGCTGGAAACCGCCTCCTCCCTGAACTTCAACCTCTTCGACACCTGGAAGAAGCGCTGCGAGATCTACGCCTGGCGCCCACCCGCAGCCATCGATCACGAGTCTCTCAACGCCATCAAAAGCGCCATTGCGGAAACCGCCGAGCTCAAGAAGCAGCTCTACAAGGACTACCGCAGCAAAGTCCGCTCCAAAGATCCCGTAGCGGCCTATCGCATCATTCGCCTCATCGCCGACCGCTTCCCGGAAGACGAGTCCGCCCAAGAGGAGGCCAAAAGCCATCAGGGCAAGATCCACGCCTACGCGGTGAGCGAAATCAAAAACGCCGTCGAGCAGCTCATCCCCGCAGAACCACCCGAACGCGTTCTCGCCAGCTTCCTGGCCCTAGGCGTGGAGCTGGACAAATCCGAGGAATCCTTCGTGCGCGAACTGTACGAAAAAGTCTCCGCTCAAAGCGTCGCCGAGCTCACCGAAAGCGTGGAAGCCGTAGTGCAAGCAGGCGCGACGCTGGACGAGTCGGGAGACTGGCAGGACGTCGAAAAACGGTATTTGTCCTGCGACTACGAGCTCGCGATCAGAGAAGCTCGCGGAGAGATCCCCACGGACCTGCGGCACGACTTTGAACACGTTTCCACAAAACTCTCTCGCCTCCGTCGAAACTATGAATCCATCATTTCAATACGTATCGCCATCAAGGGCCTGTACGCGAAGCCTGGCGATCCCGACCTGCCCCAAAACGCCCAGGGCAAGCCTCACAGCCTAGCCCACCGATTGGAAAAGCTGCGATCGCTCGAAAGCCAGGCTCAAAAGACGGCTGGGCAGCTGCCCCCGGATTTGCAAAAGGAGCTCAAGGATGCCTACGCCTACGCTCGCAGCAAGAATATGCCGAAGCTGGTAGGCCTATCCGCAGCCGCCATCATCGTCATCGCCGCCGCAGTCTGGGGGACGACCAGCTATCTGGAAGCGACCGAGCGCGAACAACGGCAAGCCCAAGCCTTGGCGGCACTCCAGCAAGCGGAAGCAGCCGACGAAATCGTCGCCGCTTCTTCATCGCTGGATACCTGGCGAGACACCATCGCCTCAGCGCCCGCTGATTCACCCCTCGCCGAACAAGCGGCATTGCTGGAGGACTGGCTCGCCAGCCAGCGCGCCCTGGAAGTGGAATACCAGCAGAAGGTCCAGCGTCTGGAAACCCTGCTTCGCTCGGATACGCCCTTGGCGAAACAGGACGACTACCACTCGCTACTCGTATCCATAGATCAATCACGCAAGTCCCTTTCCCCTGAACTGGGAGGGAAGCTGGACGCTCGCGTGGAAGGAGCCAAAGCACGCTGGCAGGAGCTGCAGCTCGCTGCCTCCGAGGAAAAGACACGCGAGCTAAACAAGCTGGAGCGCGAGCTCGCGTCCGCCCTCAGCCAAGCTGGCAAGGCGCGTTCCCGCAGCGAGTTGACGCGCATCGCCAACGCCGCTCAGCAGCGCATGGAAAAGATCGAGGCCCTAAGCGCCGAGGAAGAAGACGCCACGCGAGCCAAGCAACTGAGCAACCTCCTGATCGTGGCCTCCAACCAGCTCAGCGAAATCGCCACCAAATGGGACGCTCTGGAGTCCGAATGGCAGCAGCTCAATCAGGCGGCGGAGCTTGAAAACTATCTCGCCAGCCTGGAACGTATCCACAGTTTCGATATCCTGCCGGCTGAAATCAAGGCCGCGATTTCTCGAAGCTTAACGGTCAGAACGCAGATCGCTTCCCTGAAAAGCGAATTGCTTGGTCCGTCCGAGGGTGAGGGAAGCAAAGCCTTTTTCGAATTCGATCCCGCCCTCAACACGGAGGAGCAGGCCTTTCTGGACGAACTCATGGACAAGGAAGTCTTCAAAGACGTCTACGTATCCACCGTTCAATACTTCGAAGGCTCGGCAGAGGAACAAAGCGAATACCAGACCTACCTCGTCGAGCCCTTACCCGAAATCGAAAGCCAGGAACAGAACTCCCATATCACCTTCACTTTCCAGGCCCATGGCTTCGATGAAACCGGCCAGCCCGAGCCGGAGCCTAGAGACATTCAGTTCATCAGCAGGTCGGACGGCTCGTTCTGGGGTTTTTTCTACAAGCCTTCCGAACTGGCTCCAGAATCTGAATACTACGAACGCTCCATCAAGAACACGCTAAAGCTCCTAGCATCCGGCGCGGATCGCTTGGCAATCATCGACCAGCTCGACGCCTTGGAGAAACGCCAGGATCTTTCGCCCGCCTTCCGCCTCTATTGGCAGAGGCAACTGCTCGAATTCATGAGCTTGCGACCCCAGAAATGGGGCCTCGCTTTCAGTCCCAGCCTGAAGGAACGATCTCAGGAGCTGAGCAAGCTGCCGGAGTCCACCCTCACCGAGAGCACCTGGCTTTCCACCATCGAACAAGCCGCTCCATCGCCAGAGTTCGACGCCTTGCTGAAGGAGAGCATCGCCGATACCGCCGAAAGCGAAATCCAAGCCCTGCTCGGTCTCTTCCAGCGAGCCAGCGAAGGTCGATTCGCCATGGTCGGCACCGTTTCCACCGAGCAAACGCTGGACCTGTTCGCTTCCATTCCGGAGGGCGAAACCCTTTGGTCCGTCAACGCCCTCACCGGAAGAGTGGCCCCGCTGGCCGAGGGCGTTCCGCTCACGCCCTTCGCCCCAGTGCTGCACTACCAGCTCGAGGACGGCGGAAGCCTGGGGCAACTCTTGCTGCAGGTCGAGGAAGAGACGCAACTCGATTTCAGCGAGCCACCCTACCCAAGCCTCTTGCCCGCGATCTTCCGTCGCTAGTCGCCCCGCTTTTCATCATCGAAAACGCTTTCCAAGCCCCCACTCCCTACTAAAGTCCCCGCACCATGATTTCAGGCGAAGACCTTAAAGCAGCCCTTCCTAAGCAACCCGTGCGCGACCTGGTCGAACCCATCGACGCGCCAAAGATCGCCTCTGGAAAGGTGCGCGAAATCTACGATCTGGACGACGCTGTGCTGCTCGTCGCTACCGACCGCATCTCGGCCTTCGACGTCGTGCTGCCGGGCGGAATCCCAGGCCGCGGCCTTATCCTCACTCAGCTTTCTCACTTCTGGTTCGAACAAACCAAAGACATTTGCCCGAACCACATCATCCCCAACGAAACGGAAATCCTGCGCGACCAGCTCAAGCTCTCCACCGACAGCCAGCTGCGCAGCATGGCCGTGCGCAAGCTCAAGCCGCTGGAGATCGAATGCGTGGTTCGCGGCTACATCGCCGGCTCCGGTTGGGCCTCCTACCAGAAGGATCGTACCGTCTGCGGAATCGAGCTCCCCGATGGCCTACAGCAAGCATCGCAGCTCCCAGAGCCCATCTTCACCCCGACCACCAAAGCCAGCGAAGGGCACGACATGCCCGTCACCGCAAACGAGGCCGCCTCGATCGTAGGCAAGGAGATCTTCGAGAAGGTGCGCGAGGTCAGCCTAAAGCTCTACCAGTTCGGTCACGAGCTGGCCGACAAGGCTGGTATCATTCTTGCGGATACGAAGTTCGAGTTCGGCCTCGACACCGTCGGAAACCTCTACCTGATCGATGAGGTGCTCACCCCCGACTCCTCGCGATACTGGGACAAAGCGGAATACCAGGTCGGCACCTCGCCCGCCAGCTTCGACAAGCAAATCATCCGCGACTACCTGGAAACGCTCGAGGACTGGAACAAGACCGCTCCGGGACCCGAACTCCCACCAGAGATCGTCCAGCGCGCCCAATCCCGCTACCTCGAAGTGTACTCAAAGCTCACCAGCGTAGCCTAGGTGGCGTCCAAGCTTCGAGCGGGCGAAGCCTCGCCCCCACTGCTCGCATTCAGCCCCTCTCCATGAACGGATCCGGGCTATTTCGCAAATGCGATTCATGCAAGGGCGTATCCATTTTAAAACTCTATGAATCGCATCGCAAAAACAGCTTCGACGTAAGGCGGCGCACGGACTGCTGAGCCCTCGCATCCAACCGCGAATCGATGACAGCAGCCACTCTCAAGTCCAACACCTCCCTGCAAAAGCGTCTTCACGCCATCATGACAGAAATGGAGCGCTCCGCCAAAACCGCTCAAATGGTCTCAATGAACGCCAGCATCGTCGCGGTGCAGGCTCGCAACAATACCAATGACGCCTACGCCTTCGAAGCGGTTGCGGAGCAGATCCTCTCCATCAGTCGAGAGTCGATCGACCGCATTTCCACCCTGCGGGCTATAGTCGACCAGACCCAGCAGCTCACCGCCACCATCAACAAGGCGGGCAGACAACGCATGATTTCGCAACGCTTCATGAAACTCGCCCTGCTGGACGCCCTGCGCTCCGACCCATCTAACCAAGAGGCACAAAGCGCCGAGCGAAACGCCTTGCAGCAGACCTTCGAGTCCGTTCTAGCCGAGCTCCTCGCCTCGCCACTCAACAACGAAAGCATCACGCTCAAGCTGGAAAGCGTGCGGCTGAGCTGGAACGCGTTTCTAGACGAAATGGAATCCGGAAACATCGCCGCAGCCGCGTCGCTGAACGAGGAGGTGCTGCAGCGCATGAACGACGCCGTCAACGCATACGAAGACCTGGCCGGCCACTGATCGCTCCAACCGACAGGCGCTACCCGCCCCTGCCAACAGCCTCGATCGCCTTCGCCTGTTTCTAAAAACGGGCAGAAAAGTCCGCTACTCTTATGCAAGAGCGGCAAAACGGCTTCCAACCCTGGAGGGGTCCTCCGAGAGATGGAGTTGTACTCAACTTTCCTCGGGGCGCCTCCTCGCCGCTCCAAACGTTCTTTCCTGTAAAAATTTCGCCCGCGACATGGGCTCGCCCCTTCCATGAAATGCTCGCCGCGTCGATGCGCCGATCGTTTCAATGCCTCTTGACTCCTCCGTGTGTTTGTTGGTTGCTCGAAGCCGTATCCCATGACGTGATTTAGCGATTTATCAGTTTCGCACTCTCATCACTCGAACACTACATTCCTCCCCCTATGCAATACGGCCATTTCGACGACGAAAACCGCGAGTACGTCATCACTCGCCCGGACACTCCACGCTCGTGGACCAACTACTTGGGAGACACCCAGTACGGCGCCATCATCTCCAACAACGCGGGCGGCTTCTCCTTCTACCAGTCCGCCGCCGACGGCCGCTTCACCCGCATGCGCTTCAACAGCGTGCCCATGGACCAGCCGGGCCGCTACTTCTACTTGCGCGATGCGGAGTCGGGCGACTTCTGGTCATCCTCCTGGCAGCCAGTGGGCAAGCCTCTTGAGCAGTTCAAGTCCACCTGCCGCCACGGCACGGCCTACACCCAGATCGATTCCGAGTACTCCAACATCAAGACCGAGTCGCTCTACTTCGTGCCCATCGGCCAGACCTTTGAATACTGGAAGCTCAAGGTCACCAACACCGGCTCCAAGCCCCGCAAGCTTTCCGTCTTCACCTACGTCGAGTTCGCCAACTTCTGGAACCACAGCCAGGACCTGGTCAACCTGCAGTACTCCCAGTACATCGGCCGGGCCAAGTTCGAAGACGGCCTGGTGCAGATGGCGGTCAACGACAACCTGGGCCGCAACTGGCGCGACTTCAACGGGGAGAACAACGCTCAGCTCAGCTGGATGACCTTGCTCGGGTCAGAGGTTTCTGGATACGACCTTTCCCGCGAAACCTTCATCGGCCCCTACGGTTCCTACGAAAAGCCAGACGTGGTCGCCTCGGGCGTATCCAAAAACTCCACGACCTACGGCGACAACTCTTGCGGCTCGCTCCGCACCGAGATCGAACTCGCACCGGGCGAGTCCAAGGAGATCCTGGTGCTGCTCGGCGTGGGCGACGCCCAGATCGAAGGCAAGGCAGCGATCGAGAGCCATGGCGACTTCGCCAAGGTGGAGGAGGAGTTGGCCAAGGTTAAAAACTATTGGCACTCCCGCCTGGAAAGCCTCTCGGTCGAAACCCCAGACAAGAACTTCGACTCCATGGTCAATGTCTGGAACATCTACAACTGTCTGATCACCTACGCGTGGTCCCGCGCCGCTTCCTTCGTCTACAACGGCGAGCGCAACGGTCTCGGCTTCCGCGACACCGTGCAGGACATCCTGGCAGTGCTTCCGGCCATCACCGACGAAGCGGGTCAGCGCCTCGAGCTCATGCTCACCGGCCAGTATTCCAACGGCGGGGCCCTCCCAGTAGTAAAGCCTTTCCAGCACAAGCCGGGCGCCACTCCGATGACCCCGGAACACGAGTTCCGCTCGGACGACTGTCTTTGGTTTTTCAATACAATCCCGGCCTACGTCGCCGAAACCGGAAAGGTCGACTTCTACAACAAGGTCCTTCCTTACGCCGACCAAGGCGAAGCCACCGTGCTGGGCCACATGCGGCGCGCCCTTGAGTTCAATCTCGAACGCTCCGGCGCCAACAACCTGCCGTGCGGACTTGCGGCCGACTGGAACGATTGCCTCAAGCTGGGCTACCACGGCGAATCGCTCTTCGTGGCCTTCCAGGTCCGTCTGGGGCTGGGCGTCTACGCGGACGCCGCCAAGCTGGTCGGCAAACCGAAGGAAGCCGAATGGGCCCTCGCAAAACGCGACGAGCTCGACGCAGCCATCCAAAAGACTTGCTGGTCCAAGGATCACTTCATCTGGGCCATCGCCGAGGACGGCACCGTTTACGGCACCCACGAATCCACCGAAGGCTCTGTTTACCTGAATACCCAGGTTTGGTCCGTGCTCTCCGGCGCCGCTTCCGACGAGCAAGCCGCTACTTGTATGGATACGTTGGATCGCGAACTGGCCACCGACTACGGCCTGCAGCTCTGCGCCCCTCCTGTCACCACCATGCCGGTCCGCATCATGGCCGCTCGCCTCTTCAATCCGGGCACCAAGGAAAATGCCGGCATCTTCAACCACCCACAAGGTTGGGCCGTCATCGCCGACTGCATGCTCGGAAACGGCGACCGCGCTTACAAGTTCCACACCTCCTATCTTCCAGCCAGCTTCAACGACAAGGCGGAGATCCGCGGCAGCGAACCCTACGTTCATTGCCAGTCGACGCATGCTCGCTACAGTCCGATGCACGGAGCGGCCCGTCTGCCATGGCTCACCGGCGCCGCGACTTGGTGCTACTACTCCAGCACTGCCTACATTCTCGGCATTCGGGCCGAGCTGGAAGGCCTGCGCGTCGATCCCTGTCTTCCGTCCTCATGGCCTGGATACAAGGCAAACCGCCTCTTCCGCGGCATGAACATCAAGATCAGCGTCAGCAATCCAAACGGCAGCCAGAAGGGCGTCGCCTCCATGACCGTGGACGGCAAACCCGTCGAAGGCACCATCGCACCGATTGAACTGCTCAAAGACGGCAGCCAGATCGAAGTCGTGATGAAGTAAACGGTGGCGCGTGACGTCCCCGGCACGCGCTCCCCTCAACCCAAAAACACAACCCGATCTCCACATCCCTCATTCGAGAAGATTAGCGAGATTCGTGGGCAAAAAACACTTACACAAAACCTAGACTACCATGAGCAATCCATACGGACATTTCGACGATCCAAATCGTGAATACGTGATCACGCGTCCCGACACGCCTCTTCCTTGGCTGAACTTCCTCGGACAGGACGAGTACTTCGCGCTGAACACCAACACCGCCGGCGGCTACTCCTTCTACAAGGACGCCCGTCTGCGCCGCCTCACGCGCTACCGCTACAACGAAATGCCGTACGACAACAACGGCCGCTACCTCTTCATCAAGGACGGCGACACCGTTTGGAATCCTGGCTGGAAGCCGGTCAAGACCGAGCTCGACGCCTACGAATGCCGCCACGGCCTCGGCTACTCCCGCATCACCTCCGCCAAGGACGGCCTCGAGGCCAGCGTGCTCATCTTCGTTCCGCCCAAGGAAAACCTCGAGATCTGGCAAACCACCCTCACCAACAAGACCGACGCACCGAAGACTTTCAAGCTCTTCTCCTTCGTCGAGTTCTGTCTCTACGACGCCCAGAACGACGCGACCAACTTCCAGCGCACCTACTCCATCGGCGAAGTGGAAATCGAAGACAACGCGATATATCACAAAACTGAATACCGCGAACGCCGCGACCACTACACGATGTTCGCTTGTACCCGCGACCTCGACGGCTACGACACCAGCCGCGACGACTTCGTTGGCGTTCACAACGGCATCCACGAACCGAAAGCCGTTCTTGCCGGCAAGCCCAACAACACCCAAGCCTTCGGCTGGAACCCTATCGGCTCCCACTACCACGAAATCACCCTGCAGCCGGGCGAGTCCACCACGCACTCCTACATCTTGGCCTACGTCACGGTGAAGGGCGAAAAGTACGTCGCCCCGCACGTCATCAACAAGGCTCCCGCCAAGGCCATTCTCGACAAATACGCCGACAACGCAGCCGTCGACGCAGCCTTCGCCAAGCTCAACAGCATCTGGGACAAGCAGCTCTCCGTCTTCCAAGTGGAAACGCCCTGCCCCATCATGAACCGCATGGGCAACGCTTGGAACCAGGCCCAGTGTATGGCCACCTTCAACCTCAGCCGCTCCGCCTCTCTCTTCGAGTCCGGCATCGGCCGCGGCATGGGCTATCGTGACTCAAACCAGGACCTGCTGGGCTTCGTGCACATGGTTCCGGACAAGGCTCGCCAGCGCATCCTCGACATTTCCGCCACCCAGATGTCCTCCGGTCTCTGCTTCCACCAGTACCAGCCGCTCACCAAGAAGGGCAACAGCGACATCGGTGGCGGCTTCATGGACGACCACCTCTGGCTCATCCTCTCTACCACCGCCTACATCCGCGAAACCGGCGACGTCGGCATCTTGGATGAGAAAGTTGGATACGCGGACGTGGAAGAAAAAACAGCGACCCTCATGGACCACCTCGAGCTCTCCATCCAGTACACGCTCGAAAACCGCGGCCCGCACAATCTACCGCTCATCGGCCACGCCGACTGGAACGATTGCCTCAACCTCAATTGTTTCTCCACCGAGCCTAACGAGTCCTTCCAGACCGCTTCCCACAACACCAAGGAAGAAGTGGCCGAGTCCCTCATGATCGCCGGTCTCTTCCTCAAGGCCTGCCTCGATCTCGAAGGTCTCTACAAGCACCTCGGGGCCGACGAAAAGGCCAAGGAAACCGCTGCCGCTCACGCGGAAATGCTGGAAGCCGTAGAAACCCAAGGCTGGGACGGCGAGTGGTACCTGCGGGCCTACGACACCTACAAGGAACCGATCGGCTCCAAGAAGAACGAAGAAGGCAGCATCTACATCGAATCCCAAGGCTGGCTCGTCATGGGCGGCGCCGGACGCGAAAACGGCCGCGCTCAGCAAACCCTCGATTCCGTGCACACCCACCTCTTCACCGAAGATGGCTGCGTGCTCCAGCAACCGCCTTACCAGACCTATCACCTGCACCTCGGCGAAGTTTCGTCCTACCCTCCTGGATACAAGGAAAACGCGGGCATCTTCTGTCACAACAATCCTTGGATCCACCTCGCTCACATGGAGCTCGGAAACGGCGACCGCGCCTACGAGTACTAC
Source organism: Pelagicoccus sp. SDUM812003 (assembly GCF_031127815.1). NCBI lineage: Bacteria > Pseudomonadati > Verrucomicrobiota > Opitutia > Puniceicoccales > Pelagicoccaceae > Pelagicoccus > Pelagicoccus sp. SDUM812003. The sequence goes on from NZ_JARXHY010000029.1 coordinate 13,988, forward strand.
CTCAGCGTTTGCCCGGCAGCCAAGGAAGACAAGATCGAGGTGTATCGAGGCGAGCCCTACATGTACTCGCAAATGATCGCCGGCAAGGACGCAGCCACTCCAGGCGAAGCCAAAAACGCCGGCCTCACCGGCACCGCCGCATGGACCTTCCTCACCATCAGCCAAGGTTTCGCCGGCATCAAACCCGACTACACCGGACTGAAGATCGACCCATGCTTGCCCACCAGCTGGCCGGAGATAAAGGTCACCCGCAAATTCCGCGGCAAGACCTTCAACATCACCATCCAGAACCCGGACAAGAAGTGCAAAGGCATCAAGTCCCTCACCATCAACGGCAAGGCCATCGAAGGCGATACCATCCCCCTCACCGCCGCCTCGGACGTGAACGAAGTGGTAGCAGTGATCGGCTAATCCGAAAACAACAGATTATTCTCCCCAAGGGCCGCTCCACTGAGCGGCCCTTTTTGGTGGCGCGAGACGTCCTCGGCTCGCGCAAAAACGCCACCTCCACAACAACGCCCACCAACTCCCCAAGAGCGCCGACCTCCCCATCGTCCCCTCCCATTTCGCTCAACCTTCTCCCCACTCCACTGACCCCCAAAACGCGGGCCGAGGACGTCCCGCGCCACCTAATCCACCTACTCATCCGGGAGCCACCTCCACTTCCAATCCTCCCACCGCTCGCACAGCTCCTTGGCCAACGGATTATTCAAAACGTACTCCCGCTTCCCATCCAACGATGCGTCATGCCGTATCCGATGGTCGAAGTAGTTGCTCTGCCAAGACACGCCAAAGCGCTTCGCGGTGTAGCTTTTCCAATTCCCAATCACTTCGCTCATCGAGCGACACGGATCAAACGAAAGCAAAGCATGAACATGATCCGGCATCAGCATGAACACGCGACAATACCAAATCCCCTTGGCATGGTTAAACGCCACCGACTCCAGCAACCCCTCGCCAATGCCCTCCGCAATCAGAGACCCACTCCATTCACGCTGCACCCGTATCCGAATATGAAAGACAGCTCCATCCTTCACCCATCCAGGTACAGCATGGCACAACCGCTTCGGGTATTTGGATTCCATGAGCCAAACCTGTAGGCTTGCTTTTCCAAAAGCAAGCCGGTGGCGCGAGACGTCCTCGGCTCGCGCAAGAACGCCACCTTCACGCCAACGCCAAACAATTCCCATCAACCCCCAAGCGCGGGCCGAGGACGTCCCGCGCCACCTTTCACTCCGCCCTCAAAAAAGCAGCCTAAGCCTACAAAGGCCCAGGCTGCTCGCACGGTGTGGTAAATCTCTATTTTCCGCCGAAATCCGTTTTCATTTCCGGCGCTTTCGCCTCGAGCGTTCCAGCGTTCTTCAACAAGGACTCCGCTTCATCTTCCCTTCCATCGGCAACTAAACGCTCCGCTAACGCTACAATCACTTCGTCCGCTTCACCCTTTCGATCCTGCTCGTAGAGCATCTTCGCTAAGCCAACATGCCAGTCCTTTACGTCCGGATCCTTTTCGATCGCCAGTCGATAATAGTGCTCCGCAGACGCCACATCTCCCGTATTCAAATAACTGAGACCGAGCAAACCATCCGTAGTCGCATCATCAGCCCCCAAACGCTTGGCCCTCAAAAGCGCCTCCTTAGCGCCTGCGAAATCGCCCGCCTTCACCTGCAAGATCCCTCCGTTTCGCACCGCTCGCAAAAATCTCGGAAACTTCGCCTCGGCCAATTGATAGTACTCGATCGCCTTCTCCAGCTCGTCTTTCTCAGCGTACAGATTCCCCACGATAAACTCGAAGGCAGCCGATGAGTCCTCATCGATCGCTTCTTGGAGCATCTCGCGAGCCCGCTCCCTGCCTCCTTCTTCTTCGAAGACACCAAGCACCTTCTTTACCAAAGCACGCTCAGCTTCCGACAGATCTGGCTCCAAACTTTGTTTATGCTCCTTCTCAACCGTCTCGGAGGCCTGCGCCCTCAAGTCGCTCAGCGACAAAGAAGCCGACAAGAACACCGTCAAGGCTACGACGGCCATCACGCTTCCTATCGCGGAGAAGACATCTCCAACACGAGAGTTTCCATGACGTGAAAGCGCTTTGATACGCTTTACAAAAGGTGCACCCATAATTCCCACACTGGTGGCATAGCTGCTCGGCAGCTTAATCTTTGATACTTTCATCAGACAATTTAGATATGATGTTACGTTTTCGGTTTTTCGGATAACCTCTTCGTCCCTCAAAATCTCGCGCTCCGCGCTTATCTGACGATCCAGCCACCACACCAAAGGATGCATCCAGAATAGATTTCGAATCACGGTTTGGACGAAGAGCCAAAGAGTATCACGCTTGTACACGTGCTGAAATTCGTGCCGCAAAAACGCTTCGCGCTCCGCTTCGGACAGCGACCGATCCAAGGACGCCGGGATCACCACCGATGGACGGACAATGCCAAACACTCCTGCCAGCAAACCCTCTTCCCGACATACGAGGATCCGCGGCATCGACTGTATCCTGCTTTTCCATACGCTTTTCGCCAGCTCCTGCCACCCAGCGTCAGCAGGCTCGCTAACCATCTTGAGAGCCTTGGTCACGATCAAGTACTGCCGCAGCCAAAGCGAAGCCAATACCAATACGCCTGCGCCCCATACGCAGGCCGCTAGGAGCTCCCAGCTTACCCCCGCATCGGCAGCGACCTCAACGCCTCCCAAATCCACCCACGTATCGATCTTCAAACCACGTGCCGTCAAATCCAAGTAGCCCAATCCTTGCCCCTCTCCCTCTAAACCTGAAACAAAGGACTTCCCGAAAAAGGAAAATACAGGAGCGAACAGCGAAAACGGAACCAACAGCTTCAACAGGCTCGCCCACGCCAGAAAGTGCCGGCTGTAGCTCCACGAGCGTCCCAACGCGAGTATCAGCAGAACGCATACAACTCCGAACAACGTCGACTCCCATAGGTGCGACATTATGAAATAGATCCGATCACTCATCTCCCGCCTCCTTCTTTTCCCGCGTTTCTTTGATAGCGTCCTCAAGCGCCTTGAGATCTTCCAACGACAGTTTTCCCGACTCCGCCATGTGCAGCATCACCGGCTCCGCCGAGCCCCCAAACAGAGAGAGAAAATCATCAACCAGCGAGCCGATCGCGCTCTTCTTCGTCACCGTAGGCTCGAACACATGCGCGTTTCCGATCTTCTTGGCTCGCCGCACCGCTCCCTTTTTCTCCAGCCGATACACGATGGTCTGCACCGTCGTGTACTCGACCTTCCGTTTCTCAGGCAGGGCTTCCTGCACTTCTCGGATCGAAGCGGCCTTCAGCTTCCAAAAAGCCTGCATGATCTCCAGCTCCATAGGACTGAGCTTCTCGCTCGTGGATTTCCTTTTGATCGGCATCGTGTAGTAGTTACTACTACACAAGTAGTAGACACAAGAAAAAACTGCTCCCTTCTAACTCCTCGCAAATCTTCATCATTCGGCGACCTACCGAAACGAGCATTTCACAACCCAGGTGGCGCGAGACGTCCCCGGCTCGCGCAAGAAGGCAAGCCTTCCCTAGCGCCGCCGACAACTCCCCCCAAAGCGCGTGCCGAGGAC
>NZ_JARXHY010000030.1 GCF_031127815.1 Pelagicoccus sp. SDUM812003
GCCGCTTCGCTCGCAACGCTCGCTGCGCAAACCCCTTCGGGCTTCTCACCCTGCGATCGCCAAAGGACTTCGCCTTTGGCAGCCCGGCAGGGATTCGAACCCCGACTGAATGGACCAAAACCATTTGTGCTACCATTACACCACCAGGCTACGTTGTAGAAGGGCGATAAGTTGGTAACATAGAACCTCCTCGTCAAGCGCTGAAATCCGCATTTCAGCGACATCTTTCGTGATGCCGGCACTTTCCGACAGGCCCCGTTGACGAAGCGCCGCGAACAGGTGGCGCTCTCCCCCCAATCTGACGCGAATGAGACAAGTTCGCTTTTCGCTGTTAGTTTAATTGACGAGCCCAATCCACTCTGGCTTAACGAGTTTTTAATGTCACCAGAGTCTAATCCGTCCGGAAAAGCCCAATACAAGCGCGTGGTCCTCAAGCTAAGCGGCGAGGTCCTGCGCTGTTCCGAAACCGGAGATCCCATTTCATGGGACACCCTCCGCAAGATTTGCGAGCAAATCAAAGAGATCAACGAGCTGGGGGTCGAGGTCTGCATCGTAATCGGCGGCGGAAACATCTTCCGCGGTCTCGCCGGATCGGAAAATCAAGGGGTCGATCGCACCACGGGCGACTACATGGGCATGCTCTCTACCGTGATCAATGGACTGGCCTTCATGGAGTGCCTGGAAAAAATGGACGTGAACACTCGCGTTCAGACCTCCATTCCCATGAACCAGGTCGCAGAGCCATTCATTCTCCGAAGAGCGATTCGCCATCTGGAAAAGGGACGCGTGGTCATTTTCGTGGCAGGAACTGGCAACCCCTACTTTTCGACCGACACCACCGCCGCTCTTCGGGCCAGCGAGGTGCAAGCCGAAGTGATCATGAAGGCGACCAAGGTGGATGGCGTATACGACAAGGATCCGATGAAGCACCCCGACGCGGTGCGCTACGACGAGCTCACTTACATCGACGCTCTGCAGCAACGCCTCAACATACTCGACTCGACTGCCTTTTCCCTTTGTATGGACAACGAGGTGCCAATCCTCGTCTTCAGCCTGTCTGAAAAGGATTCGATCAAACGGGCCATTTTAGGCGAGAAGGTCGGCACTCTCGTACGATAACACTTTAAGAAAACTGACAGCCCCTCCCAAACATGGACGAAGACACCGTATTTCTAGAAATGGATGAAAAGGCCGGAAATGCCGTCGAGCATACCGCTCAGGAATTCGCCGGCGTGAACACCGGCAAAGCGAATCCCGGCATGGTCGAAGGCATCATGGTTGAAGCCTACGGCAGCAAGATGGCTCTCAGGGAGATGGCGGCTATCACGACGCCGGACGCCCGCACGATCGCGGTGCAGCCGTGGGACAAGTCCGTCATAAAATCCATCGAGAAGGCGATACAGGTTTCCAATATCGGCATCACCCCAGCGGTGATGGGCGACGTCATCCGCCTGCCGCTTCCCGAACTCACTGGCGAACGCCGTCAGGAGCTGGTCAAGCTCGTCAGCAAACAGGCCGAAGAAGGCCGCGTAGCCGTACGCAACGCCCGTCGCGACGCGATGGATACGCTGAAGAAGCTGCAAAAGGACGGCGAGATCACCGAGGACGATCTCAAGCGCGACGAAAAGGAGATTCAGGCCAAGACCGACGACGCGATCAAGAAGATCAACGATCTTCTCGAAGCGAAGGAAAAGGAATTGACGACCGTCTAATCCCTCACGTCACAACACAGTTCATTTCAAACAAGGAACGGGACTTCAGAAAAGTCCTGTTCTCATAGTATGCACGATAAACCTAGAAGAATCGTCATCAAGCTCGGCACGGGCATCATCACCCAAGGCGTCGGGAAAATAGATCCGCTGCAGATAGCAGGCATCTGCTCTCAAGTAGCGGAGATCCAAAAGCGTGGGATCGAAGTCATCCTCGTCAGCTCCGGAGCCATCGGCATGGGCATGGGAGTGCTGGGTATGGACTCTCGTCCGCAAACGCTCGCCAAGCAGCAGGCCTGCGCCTCGATCGGCCAAAGTCGCCTGATCCAATGCTGGCAGGACGGACTGGCGCCCTACGACATCATCGTCGGTCAGATCCTGCTCACCCATGAGGGGCTCAGCGTGCGCAACCGCTACGTCAACGCGAAGGCCACCATCGAGCAGATGCTGGCATACGGAGTTGTGCCCATCATCAACGAGAACGACGCCATCTCCAACTACGAGATACGCTTTGGAAACAACGACCTGCTCGGCGCCATGGTCGCCAGTTTCAGCGAAGCGGACCACCTCTACATCCTCTCCACCGCTCCCGGATTGATCGATATGGACGGCACTGGGGAGATCGTGCCGATCGTGGAAAAAATCACTCCCCGCATCGCCGCCATGGCCAAGGGCACCAATTCCCCTACTGCCGTTGGAGGGATGGTTTCCAAGATCGACGCCGCCATGCTGGCCACCGAATCCGGCTGCGCCACCTACATCGCGGACGGCTCCGAACAAAACGTGGTCCTTCGCATCCTCGATGGAGAACAGATAGGCACCTTGTTCAAACCGGCCGCCACTCCGATCGCCTCCAAGAAGCGCTGGCTCACCTACTTCCAGCGTCCAAACGGCTCCGTGGTCATCGACCAAGGCGCCTGCACCGCTCTAGCCGAGCGAGGACGCAGTTTGCTGGCCCCAGGCGTTTTGCGCGTGGAAGGCATATTCGAGAGCGGAGAAGTGATCGACATCATTTCCACCGATGGCACCATCATCGGTCGCGGCCAGACCGCCTTTTCCTCGGTGGAGATCGAAGAAATCATCAGCAAGCGCAGTCCCGACGTGGAAAAGCTTCATCCGGATCGCAATCGTCTGGAGATCATCCACCGCGACGAGATGGCGATCCTCTAGCTCGATTTCCGCCAACGGGCGGCTCCCTCGCCGTCTCGCTCTTGCTCAGTCCGCATCTCCCTGCAGATAAGGCTTCTTATCTCCCAATTGTTTCCTTTGACTTCACCGCGATGGATTTCGAACTGAACGCCGCCTTTCCACCGATGGAGCTCCCCGAGATCGATTTTCGCTCGGAGCTCAACGACGAGCAGTTCGAAGCGGTGACGGCGGAACCTGGACCGCTACTCATCCTGGCAGGAGCCGGATCCGGCAAGACCCGCACCCTAACCTACCGCGTCGCCTACCTGCTCTCAAAAGGCGTATCTCCAGGCGAAATCCTGCTGCTCACCTTCACCAACAAGGCGGCCAAGGAAATGCTCAGCCGAGTGGAGGAACTCACCGCGGTGGAGCCCCGTCGCTTTTGGGGCGGCACCTTCCACAGCATCGGACACCGCCTCTTGCGCATCCATGGCGAAGCGATCGATTTGCCAAAAAACTTCACCATTCTCGACGCTGGCGAGGCGGAAACGGTGCTCAAGCACGCGGTGGAGTCCGTGGACTCCGCATTCTTCAAGGACAAGACCCATCCGAAGCCCGGTCCGCTCTCCTCCATCATCAGCATGGCGCGAAACACCCGCGAGAGCATCGAGAGAACGGTGATCGACTACTTCCCTCAGCACCACGATTTCATCGATCAGATCGAAGGCTTCGCCCTCGCATACAAGAAGCTGAAGCTCACTCAAAACGTGGTCGACTACGACGATTTGCTCGTTTTCTGGCTCAAGCTTCTGGATACAGCCCCCGAGGTCGCTCAGTACTACCAGAAGCGCTTTCGCCACACTTTGGTCGATGAATATCAGGATACCAATGTGCTCCAAGCGGAGATCGTGGACAAGATGGCCACCAACCATCAGATCATGGCGGTGGGCGACGACGCGCAATGCATCTACTCCTGGCGTGGAGCGAACTTCCAAAACATCATCACGTTTCCGGATCGCCACCCCAACACCCGAATTCTACGCATCGAAACCAACTACCGAAGCACGCCGGAAATCCTCCGCATGGCCAACGCGGTCATCCAAAATCGTACCAGCCAAGGTTTCGACAAGGAGCTGCGCCCATTCAAGCCTTCGAGTCAAAAGCCCTATGTTATCCAGGCTATGGATACACGCGAGCAGGCTCAGTTCATCATTACTCGCATTCGAGGTTTGATCGACGAAGGCCGCGACCCGCGAGAAATCGCCATCCTCTACCGTTCGCATTTCGTAGCGCTCGATATGCAAATGGAGCTTTCCCGGGCCGGCATACCCTACCAGATCACCAGCGGCGTGCGCTTCTTCGAACAAGCCCACATCAAAGACCTCGTGGCTCATCTTAGATTGGTTTACAATCCAGCAGACGCCACCGCGTTTTTCCGCATCACTCAGCTTCTCCCAAAAGTTGGTGAGAAAACATCTCAGAAGCTCTACAACCTGGTGGCGGAAGCGGCGAAATCCCAGCAGCTCGATTTCATCGATATGCTCGCTCGACCGGAGATCCTGAAAAAAGTCCCTGCGGGAGCCCGCGCCGATTGGGAATCGCTAGCCATCACCCTTCGGGACATGAAGCAGATCGCTGACGGCGGTTCACCCGACGAGGTTGTGCAAATGGGGATAGACGGCTGGTACTCCTCGTATCTGCAGGGCGCATACTCCAACTACTTGAACCGCTTGGAGGATCTGAACTCCTTGGTCGGATTCGCGGCGCGTTTCGAAGAGATGCAGGATCTGATCGCCCAGATCACCCTTCTGAACTCCGAAACGTCCGGCCGCCTCGACGAGTCCGACGAATGCATCCGACTCACCACCGTGCACCAAGCCAAAGGGCTTGAGTACGACGTCGTGTTTCTCATAGGCATCGCCGACGGATTTTTCCCGACTCGCCGTTCAATCGACACCGGCGACACGGAAGAGGAACGTCGGCTATTCTATGTCGCCGTCACGCGAGCTCGGGACGAGCTCTACATAACGTATCCAAAGATGAATACCAAAGGCGGACCTAGCATGTTCCTAAATCCGAGCCGTTTTCTGCAGGAGCTCTCGACCGACCTTTTCGAACCGATTCGCATTCGTCGCAACTATGGCTGGTAGCCAATTCACGATCATGAAAGCGTTCATATCCCTCATTCTCTTCCTCGCCATGACCAGCTTCGCGCAGGCCGAGCTGACCATCATCTCCACTGAACATCGCGACGCTGACAGCTTCAAGCGGCTCTCCGAATACCTAACGGGGAAACGGAGCGATGGAAGATACTCTGTGCTGCGCACGCTGCCCGAATCCAGAGACGGTTTCTACATTTCGCTCAAGTCCGAGAGCAAAGAAACGCCCGCGTCCACCGACAAAGTCGTACTCAGCTTCGTTCGTCCCGGTACCCAAGAAATCGAGACACGAGTCTTCGAACAGGCCAAACTAAGCAAGAAGCGCATCCTGGTCGGACTGACCGGCGAGCAATGGTCGCAGGCCGACTCCTGGCCAGTGGCATGGAAGGTCGAATTTTTCGACGCCGACGAGACGCTTCTTGATAGCGTGACCAGCTTCCTCTGGTCCGAATAGCCGACGGGTATGAGCGTTACTTGGAGCGATTGGCTTCCGCTCGAGCACACCTCTCAGTTCACCCCCGCTTTGCTCGCCGAGACTTTGGACGGAGGGCAAGCCTTTCGCTGGAGCTTTCACGCCGACGACGACTTCTGGCAAGGAACCTTCGGGAAACACCTTGTGAGGATTCGTATCGAAAAATCGATGACACTTCGTTGCTCATTTCCAAATGGAGCGGAAAATAGCATCAATGCCCTGCGTAGCTATCTCGGATCAGAAACGAACTGGGAAAGCATTCTCGACTCCCTTCCCTGGCGAAGCGACGAGCATTTAGCAACCTGCCTAGCCGGCTTTCGAGGCCTACGCATCCTCAAACAGCCCTTCGCTGAAACTGTGCTTTGCTTTCTCTGTTCGGCGACAAAGCAGATTCCGCAAATAAAGATCATGTGCGCGCGACTCGCCGCAGAGCTTGGTGACGAGATCGTACCCGGTATCCACGCTTTGCCTACATGGGAACAATTGAACGCCGCCAGCGAGGTCCAGCTGAGAGCGCTCGGCCTAGGCTTCCGGGCAAAAAACATAAAACGAACCGCCGAACAAATCGCAGAGGCCCCCGGCTTGCTCGACACCATCGAAGGCCTGCCCTACGCAGAAGCGAAAGCCAAGCTGCTCGCCCTCGCAGGGATCGGTGAAAAGATCGCCGACTGCGCCTTGCTCTTCGGAGCAGGAAAGCTGGAGGCCTTCCCCGTAGACACGTGGATCATCAAGGTATTGCAAACGCGCTACCAGCTCCACGGTTGGACACCAAGTCAACTCGCTCAGTTCGGACGCGTCCACTTCGGACGCTACGCTGGATTCGCCCAGCAATTTCTCTTTTCATACGAACGTCTGTCAGCTCGAAAGCGGTGAGGAAAAAACGCTAGATCCTTCATGCAAAACGATGCTTCAGACTACTGCCTGGTTCTCTTGACTGATCCGCTCTATCTGCCTGGCACGCGAGTAGCCATCGCCTCCTGGCTGCAACGCAACGGCCCCTGTCCTATCGTGATCCTCAGCAAACGCGTAGAAGTTTTCGATGATCCGTACCTAAAACTGAATACATCGCACTTCGAGCGCATCAGTCCACAGCGGTTCGACGCTATCAAGCCGTACAAGAAACGTCACTCGCGGAGACATGAAGAAACGTTTCAAAAATTCCTCGCGTTTGAGGATTTTGGATACGCAAGAAACATATTCCTAGACAGCGATACGCTGTCTCTCGGACCCGCGCCGCTATTGACCCACGGGAGCTTTCCTTCTCTCGCTGCAGCCCTCGATACCGGTTTCAGAAAGACACGAGGCTACAAAGGCCACCCTTGCGAGATCAACAGCGGCGTGCTCGCCATCGATTCCAGCCTTCAAGGGCGCGAGGTCGTACAGGAGCTCATCGAGCTGGCGATCGCCGAGCCCGGCCGCGGCGGCTACAACGCCGGAGACCAAGGCATAATCAACAAATGGATCCACCGCTCAGGCATTCGACTCGACCTGCTTCCAGCGGAATACAATACGATCAAAAAGGACTATCACGATACAAGCGGCCTAGAAACCTGTCGCATCCTGCATTTCACCGATCGCAAGCCTTGGTTCGCTCGCGAACCCACCCCCAAGCCGCCCCTCCCGCTCGAGGCCCTCTGGTGGCAAACCGCCGAGACGCTCCAGAAATGAGGCGCCGACAAGCGGCTCACTGGCAGCGCCTTAGACGCTAAGCTCGCTTTGCCCTTGTGAGGCGAAAGCAAGCGACTAACCTTAACCCACCCAAAAGAGCAAAAACGAAACGTGGAACTAAGAGACGACCCTAACAACTTTCTGACCCGCCCCCTCACCGGTGAAGGGCGGCGCCGGCAGTCTGGCACCCCGAAAAAGCCTTCGGTGCCGATCAGCGACGCCCTGCGCTACTACCTGAGCAGCTTCGCCCGCGAACACCGACTGCCAATCGAATACGCCCTGCTCGAACGCTATCAGGCAAGCGCCCCGCTCTACGATGCGAACGGCGACGACACGCTCTGGGAAACGCTTATCTACGAGCCCTTTATCATGCGTCAGCTCAGTACAGGGCTGAAGGAAGTGTACGCCATTCTGAAAGCCGGAGGCGACCAGTCCGTGATCGAGCACCTCTATGTCGACCGCATCGACTACTGCGCCTTCGGAAACTCCAAGCCCTTCCGCGTGCGCATCGTAAATTCGCACAACGACAATCAGGACTATTTCTACATCAAGAGAGGCGATGCCTCCCGCATCTACGGCCTGGAGCTGGAGCACCTGCTTTCGCCCAACCGCATGTTCTTCCTCACCGATGGCGACACGCTGGTAGAGGAGCATGTGGTCGGTCTACCGGGCGATACCTTCATCGACCATTGGCTGGAAAGCAGACGCCTCAAAACAGTTCGAATCGCAAAAGAGCTCATCAAGTTCAACGAGCGCTGCTTCGTGCGCCTGCTGGGCGACATGAGGCCCTACAACTTCGTGGTGGCCATCACTCCGGATTTTGAAGAAACCCAGATCCGTATCCGTTCTATGGATTTCGACCAGCAATCGTGGGACGGTCGAAAGAACTTCTACTTGCCGCAGTTCTTCAAGGAAAACAACCCCTTGGTGGAGTTTTGCATCAGCCACATCGACGCCAAGACCGCGCACCAGTACCAGCGCGAGGAACACGCCTTGATCGTGAGACGCATGGACGCTATCAGCCTGCGGCTAAAAGCCCTCCTTCAGTCGATGACGACCGATCGCATCGCGCCTCGAGAGCACGTGCTCCAACTGCGAAGCGAGCTGGCGGACCACTACAAGAACAACGCTTTCATCCGATGCGAATCCATGGGCGAACTCGTCGGACAGAGCCTTGAGCATATGCGGCAGGGCACCATGAAATAGCCTTCATGATCATCGACGCCCACATCCACTTGTATCCTCCCTCCGTATACGAGAATCCAAGGAAATGGGCTTTGCATTGGCGGGAGCCCTACTGGTCCGCGTGCGTCGCTCCGGAGAATCGTCGCAGCATGCAAGGATGGAGTTCGGTCGACGAATTGCTTCGCAAGATGGACCAAGCGAATGTCGAGCGATCGGTCATTCTTGCATGGTATTGGGAAAACCATGACACGTGCAGCGAAAACGTCAATTGGCAGATCGAATGGATAAAGGCCCATCCGGATCGCCTGATCGCATTCGCCCCCTTCCACCCGAGCGGCCAGCGACGCTCTATCGATCTTTTGAAACTGGCATTTGACGCAGGATTCAAGGGCATCGGCGAACTCAACCCTCCCGCCCAAGGCTATGCCTACCACGATCCCATGCTTGCTGAAGCCCTCGATCTGGCGGCACTCTACGAAGCCGCGGTCAACATTCACGTCACCGATCCCAATACCAGAGACTATCCAGGGAAAATCGAAACTCCAGCCGGCGAACTGCTCGCGATGGCTCAGCGCCATCCGAAAACGCAGTTCGTCTTCGCCCACCTCGCAGGCTGCATGCATACGGAAGCTCCCTTCGCCGAACAGAGAAACATCTGGTACGACCTTTCAGCCAGCCCGTTGCTCTACCCGCCGAAGGTGTATCGAGACTTCTGCGACAACATCGGTTCGGATCGCTTGCTGTTCGGCACCGATTTTCCCCTGAAAGCCTTCCCAAAGGACCCGGAAACGCCCGATTTCATCGCCGCCCTCGCCTACTTGGGTCGAGCCGATCTTAGCGAGCAGGAACGCGAAGCGATCCTCCACCGCAATGCTGCCAAGCTCCTCCATTTATCATGACAACCGAAGAAAGACTCGAAACGTTTCTCTCCAAAGACCCGAAAGTCCCGGAAAGCGCCTACGTCGCTCCGCAAGCGACCCTGCTAGGAGATGTCCGGCTGGGCGAACAAGCCAGCGTCTGGCCTGGCTGCGTGCTGCGCGGAGATATCAACTACATCGAAGTAGGCGACCGCAGCAACGTGCAGGACGGCACCATCGTCCATTTGGCTGACAACTATCCGGTGATCATCGGCAAGGACGTCACCATCGGACACGCAGCCATCGTGCACGCCTGCACTATCGAGGACGAGTGCCTCATCGGCATGGGTTCGACCGTGATGGACGGCGCGGTGATCGGACACAATTCCATCGTGGGCGCGGGAGCCCTTGTCACCCCGGGCACCAAGATTCCACCCGGAAGCCTAGTCGTTGGCTCGCCTGCCAAGGTGAAGCGAAGCTTGAGCGAGGAGGAGCAAGCCAAGCTCGCCAGCTGGGCCCTGAAGTACACCAAGGTCGCGGCAGCCCACAAGGCCAAGCTTAGCTAGCGTTCGCATCTCGATCGCGATACCTGAAGACGCTCCCCGCGCGATGGGGAGCGTTCGCTTATTCGTCCGACAAGACCCGTGAACGAGCCAGCAAAGCCGAGCAAATCAGCAGTCCCCAACACACCCACACGAACCAGTCGCCATATCGCACGTACACGCTTTGCTTGCCCACCCACCTGCGATCGCGGGAGATTTGCCAAACCGTGGAAACCTGCTCCCACTTATCGAGCTGATCACGCACGCTGCCGTATTCGTCGATCCAGCCGGTCCAACCGTCGTTCCCCACCCGCAATACCGGTCGACGCGTCTCGACCGCTCTGAGGACGGAGTGGGCTCGATGCTGATCGGCCGCGGCGCTTTTTCCATACCAAGCGCTGTTGGTTGAAACAAAGAGCAACCCCGCCCCCTCTCGCACCGCGCGGCGAGCGATGGAGGGAAAAACGTCCTCGAAACAGATCAGGGAACCGAGCCGCAAAGCGTTTTCTCCGAGATAGAGCGGGAGCAGTTGCGCCGTTTCTCCAGGCAGGAAGTCGCCATCGATCGGTACGAACTTCTCCATCCACGGCCAGAGCCACCGCAGCGGGATGTACTCTCCGAAGGGCACCAGATGCTGCTTGGAATAGTAGAGAGGAAACAATCCGTACTCCGGCCTAACAAGAAAGACGCTGTTGTACCAAGCGTCCCCAGTCTCCCTCTCCTCGACCGCCAAAGCGCCTGCGTAAATCGGGGCTCCCACCGAGGTCGCGAGTCGAGTCCCCCAGGTCTCGAGAGCGCCGTCATCATTCAGTGGATACGGCAGAGAAGCTTCGGGCCAGAAGATGGCGTCAGGCTTGAGAGGGCCGAGCCAGCGGGTAGCCGTTTCCACCTCGTTCATCACCTTGTTGGCGAAAGCGGCATCCCACTTGATATTCTGTGGGATGTTTGGCTGAACCACTCCTGCTCGAAAAACCTTTTCCCTCTGCTGCCCGGAGCTCGCCCCGAGCTGCAGGAAGGTAGTGCCTACCAGAAAGGACAAAGCCAGATAGAACTCGGGGCAAATCTGCCTCGATCGCTTCTGAGCGTAGCCCACCAACCTCAAAAGGTAGGAAGCGATTCCGAGGTTCATGAAAACCAAAGCGAACGAGACCGACCAGCTTCCAAAGAAACTTGCTCCCTGCAGCATCATGGGCTCCTCGACCTGGCTAGCGGCTAGCGGCAGCCAGGGGAACCCAGTGAAAATGAAGCCGCGCACGTGCTCGACCACTACCCAGAGCGCCGCTGCACCCACCGCCAACGGTACCCCTCGCCACATTCCCGCGCCAAAGCTTCTCCTCGAAAGCCAAGCGACACCGAGCGCCCAAAGGGAAAAGTGAAGCCCCATCACCAGGCTCAAGCCGATCATTCCCGCCCAAGTAACGTGGCGTAACCAAAAAATGATGACGATCCAAGCGCCCCACCCCACCAAGGTCGTCACGAGAAAGACCTGGCGATTGCTCGGCTGAAACTTCAGCCAGATGACGAACGGAACGAGAAAGACGAAAGCCGCTTCGTTCACCGTCAGCGGCGGGAAGCACGCAACGTAGAGCAACGGAGTCAAAGCGACGAAGACCGCCAACGCAATCGTTCGGTCGTGTCTCGCCAAGGTCTCCGCAATCCGAGTTATCATCGATTCACTCTCAGCGCGCTAGAGGCGGTATGCGAAGCCAAAAAGCGAATAAGACGCCTCCCTCCAATAGAGCCTCGCTTTTGCCCATCTCCAAATACTTGACATGGCGCATGGCGCAACTGGCGGTCCGTTTCTCCAGCGCTCACAGGCGCGCCCGAGTCTCCGCAGGCAACAGCGAGCGAGCCAGCTCACGCGTCTGCTCGTCTCGAAACTCCAGGTTCCAAATCTTCGCCAGACGCAGCATGCCGGTCAGCGAACCGACCGAAAGACGCTTGACCAGATAAGGATCAGCTTCCCTGACGCAGTCTCGCAGAAGCTCTTTCGCCACTTCCATCCGATTCGCTCCAGCGAGAACCAGCGCGGCGCTGACGCGAAGATCCCAATCCAAATAGTCTGCGGCCCCCTTTTGGATCGCGTTCGCCAGCTCGTCTACGCTCCTACTAAACTTCGCCTGCTCACCAGTTGCGAAAGCAAGCTCCACAGTGGTCAATTTCGTTTCGATCTCCTCAGCGAATCCATTCGTCAACGCGCTGTGAGCCATCATAGCCAGCTGCCCTCTTCCCGTATCCAGAAAGTACTCGATCAAGCGTGCGATGGCGCCAGCGTTTGTCTGCACATCGCTGCGGCGAAAAATGACCACCCATTCATCCTCGAACCCCCCGACCTTTGGCAGGGTGAACAGCACCGGTTTCAGCCAAAGCGGTGGAAGCCAGCGGTTGAGCAAGGCGATAAACGAGGTCTCGGGCTGATTGGTTCCCAACCGAGCGTACTCTTCGAGAAAAGGATCCCAAGAAGGATGCACCACGAACTCGAGTTCTCGGCCGCTGGCCAGAGCCTGGGCTTCATCCGCCGTCGAGGCCGCGGACAAGCGAACCGCGGCGGCGAATCCGTCTACATTTTCTGGATACGGTGTACCGATCGCCCTGAGGTTTCCATAGTATGCCAACGAAATGGATACGTTCGGGGGAGCGAGAACCACCGCCCCGGGTTCGTCGATCCGTTTCGACAGCCAGCCGGCAATTCGGCGTTCGACCAAGGTTTCCAACTCGGCGCGATCGACGGATTCGCGCGATTCTCGAGACAGCACGGGAAGCACCAAAATCAAACCCAGCAAACTGGCGGCTCCTGCGGTGCCTCCCACTCCCAAAATCCAAGGCTTCCGCAAGCGAGGCGCCGTCACCGCGATTGCGGCGATCAGCAGCAGATCGAATACGCTCCACCACCCTAAACGACTGAACGACAACAGCAGGACCAGCGACGTTGGTCCGCAAAGGAGAGCGAACAGCATCCGTTCAGCCTGATTGTTAGCGGAACGAATCGATGCAACCACCCAAACGGCAAATGCTGCGATTGGCAGGATGGTAGCAAACAAGGTCAAACTCGCCCCTTCCCCGCCTAGCCACGTAGAAAAACTCGTCGCCCCGGGATCCATGGGCAACCGGGTCAACCCCGAAGACACCGGTCCATACATGAGCTGAATAGCGCCTTCCCTCGTCAAAGCGACGTAGCTCAGAGCAAGGATCGCGATGGAAACCAGCAACAGTCCCACCATCGCTCGTTTGTTTCGAACCGAACCAGCATTCAACATCGAAAGCAGCCAGCCGCAACCGAACCAAATCAAAGCGTACAGCGGGTTTACGAAATCAGAGCGCCAAGCGGTCGCCTCGAACAAAGCCGGAGACCTGTCCACCAGCCAAGCCACGATCACCGTGATTCCGCCCCCAATCGCCCAGGACCTCCAAGGCAAGCCGATACCAGCGGTCTCGCTTCCCCTGAAACGCTGGAAAAGACTGTAAACCAGAGCCGAAAGGAATACGCTCGCCTGCAGGGTGAACCCGCTTCCCGCACCAATCCATGCGGCTAAGCCGCCCGCGACTCCGCCGAGGAGAAATCGCCTCCGGCAGCGTTTGCGAGCAGGCAGGTTTTCCTCCCTTTCCAGTTCGCGGAGTCCGGCGGCCAGAAAAAGTAAACCGAAGAGAGCGAAAAACAAAAACAAACTGGAATCGCCTGGCTGGCCGGGAACGAAGGCCCCTGAAAGCGGAAAAAGCGTGACACCGCCTAGCGCGAACGCCGCCGCCGCCCAGCCTGCAAACAATCGAGCGAGAAACACTGTCGCCACGACGAGCAGAGCTACCTGCAGCAGAGGGTCCGCATACAGCGCCGCGCGCTCGACGGAAACACCGATCGGATTGCCCGAAACAATATGATCAATCCACGCGACCGACGCTAGCCACCAACGGTATGGCGACGCCGTCAAAACCGCTCTGCCCTCAGGAGCGTTGTCGTAATCCACCTCCTGCAAACGCCACGAGCCATCGGAGAACATCTTTTGCACCTGCATGATCCACTGATAGCTGCCGGCGTTTCGTTGCGGTATGATGAGCTTGCGACTCTCACCTTCGTAACCAGTGCTCGAGCTCTCGTCGACGAGCAGCTCCGACCCACCTGCGGAGTTGGCAACGAAAACCGCGTGCAGCGCTCGCGAGCCATTGATGCCAGCCGCCAGGCCCAATGCGATCACTACGACCAAAATCCACCAGCGTGAAGAATTCTTTGAAAACACCTTAATCATTCGATCGTAGCACTCCGCTTATAAACTGTTCCTGCCCAACACTCGAAGCCACCCATAGCCGCGTCAATCCACAAAGCCATTTCCCAAATTCCGCTAGAGCGCTCATCTTCAAAAAGGTCGAGAAGCTCACTCTTTCGGCTCCCCCCGGGTCGACCGGAACGCCAGGGCCGGCTCGCCCCAGCGCGTCGCCACCACGTCGGCCAGGCCGTCGCCGTCGAAGTCGCCGCTCACCACGCTGGC
>NZ_JARXHY010000031.1 GCF_031127815.1 Pelagicoccus sp. SDUM812003
CTACTGTTCCGGCAAACGAGAAGGAAAGCAAAGAGGCAAAAGCGACTAGAGTGATTGTCTTTTTCATTCTTCCTAACGTGAAAGCCATACGCGGAAGTCAGCGCGGAGCGCTGGCTGGAGTTGTATGGGCTGACTGGTTCTCTCAATGCATTATTAATATGTCGTTGTTGCTCGAATCGGGAAGAGTTGAGGCGTCGATCAGGCAGATCGCCTGGACCTCCGATGAAACCTGGCTTCGTGAAAGCCGAGATTCCAAGGGGCCTAAGAGCGAAATAACCTTCTCGTACTTTTTGCTTCCGAATCTCACAGATCCGATACCGACGCCTAGATGCTGAGTCTTTAGCTTTATCGAGAACTCGCGCAAAGTTACGTCACTGTACGAGATGGGAAACAGGCCCTTGGGAATCGGATCTCTAGACCAAATCCACCTTATAGACTCCCTCTCATCAGAATCGGATTCTGGACCACCTGGTTTCTTCTTCTCGATTATGCCGATAGCAACTATTGAGGTTCCATCGAAGTGGGTGTCCCAAAAGGTTTCGGTCTGTTGTACTTCGTAGAGATAGTTCGCTTTGGATAGGGGCTCGAACAACTCGATTTCGGCTCTGAAATGATCGGATATTTCCTTCTGTCTTTCTTCTGACGGTTTCGAGAAAATGGAAGTTGAAGTAGCGAAGGCGAGTAACAGGATCGCCGAAAAGTAAGGTTGGGTTTTCATTGGTTTGTTTTTTAGAGAACGTGAAGGTCATACGCGTAGGTCAGCGCGGAGCGCTGGCCGAAGTTGTATGGACCGACTGGATGGACATTATTTTCTGGGTTTTGGGGTCTGAATTTCTGTGAGCTAACTCTCTTCGAATTCTGCTAGATCGTCGAGTCTTCGCACATGAGGTTTTTCTTTTTGGTCGGGATAGGACAGAGCTGGATCGTCGAAGTCGTCAGTGCAGGAGTTTTCTTTGTTATTCTGATCTTTTTTTCTTCGAGGTTGTCGTCGGAATTTTCGGAAGGGATTCCGTGTAAAGGGGCTTTGATCGTGAGACTCAGACCTATCGTATTAGGATTTTGGGGATTTCTAAATACGATTCCTCCGGTTTGTTCAAATAGTCGATTTTTCAAAAATTTTCGATCCCTTCGGGGTAAGCGTAACATTCGTTACGCCATAGTCGCTTCACTCATTTTTTCGTCCATCGTCAAAGTGATACGCGAGGGCCTAGAGGCCCGTTGAGACAGTAGTTGGGTTGATTTGCCCTTGCTGCGTCCACAATTCGGGGCGTTTGGCCCGAGTTGTATCGACTGCCTTGTTCGACCATTTTTTCATCTCTCTATCTCGCACTTTGGAATTGAGGATTTGAGCTTCTCGATGCCTGAATCAGTGATGCCTTCACAGAAGCTAATATCTAAATATTTCAGTTTCTTTGCTTTTGAAAGTGCGAGTAGTCCTTCGTCCGTAAGTTTGGTGGACCATTCGAGATCAAGCTCTTGTAATTCTTTTAGCTTGGATAGTTGTCTGACGCCAGAGTCGGTCAGATTGGTGTTGTTTCCGTTTGTACGTATTCTTTCGATTTTTGGATACGCGAGTAGGTTTGGAGCTAGCTGATCATCGAGTCCATCAACGACTACTTCTGTTTCGTCATTCGAAATGGAGATCTTCGATTGTTCAGGATCTGTTTTCATTTTTCGTCGAACGTGAAAGCCATACGCGGAAGTCAGCGCGGAGCGCTGGCTGGAGTTGTATGGGCTGACTGGTTCGAATTATTTTTTAGGTTTCAACCAGATCAACCTTCTCATTCGTTTTGTAAATCCTATCACCAACTACCTTCACTAGCTTTTTTGTTTCGGTACTATAGAAGATGTCAGCATTTCCAGAGGCCAATCTTAGATAGCTGCTTCTTTCCTCATTCCAGCTTTCGGTCGTTATTTCTGTGTATTCAGACTCCTTGGCCAATCTGAAGAATGCCATAAGATCGAATGGCATTCTGCTCACACCTAGTTCGTCGAAATTCTCTGGAATCGCGACAAGTGATATCTTGAATTCTACGGTCTCTGAATCCTGATTGGCAAACTCGGATTGTGTCGTGTTGCATCCCGCGAAAAGGAACAAGGATGCGATTATGGGGTATGTTCTTCTCATAAGTTTCTTCGAACGTGAAAGCCATACGCGGAAGTCAGCGCGGAGCGCTGGCTGGAGTTGTATGGGCTGACTGGTTAGGTTTTTTTCTTCAAGAGATAGATCCGTAGCGTGTAGCCAACTGAGTAAAGTAAAATTCCGAAGATGAAAATGGGGTATGAATCTTTTCGGTCATGGGGACCGTACAGACCTGCCCACGGTGCGACGAAGATGACAGCACCACATATGAGGGCACCGAAACCTGCATGCGTAATTCCATTAGTTATGGTTGTCTTGTTTATTTCCTTTCGGAAAAGCCAGAAGAGAAATATTGCTGAAGAGAAGAACCAAATTGCTAGTGCATTGTAGGGTTTTAGCAAAATAACTGTAACACCGAGTGCTATCATGATGATCGGGAAAGACAGAGTCTTTGCAGATTCATCTTCAGTTTTGTTCGTCTTTTTCATTTTCACCTAACGTGAAGTCCATACGCGTAGGTCAGCGCGGAGCGCTGGCCGGAGTTGTATGGGACGACTGGATGGACATCATTTTCTAGGTTTCGGGTTTTGGATTCCTGTGAGCTAACTCTCTTCGAATTCTGCCAGATCGTCGAGTCTTCGCACATGAGGTTTTCTTTTTCGGTCGGGGTAGGGCAGAGTTGGATCGTCGAAGTTCTCAGTGCAGGAGATTTCTTTCTTTTCTGTTTCTTCGAATTGGTCGTCGGGAATTTCGAATCGGAGTCCGTGTAAGGTGGCTTTGATCGTGAAACTCAGACCTTCGTATCAGGATTTTGGGGATTTCTAGTTTCGATTTTTTCCGATTGTTCAAATAGTCGATTTTTCAAAAAAATTCGACCCCTTCGGGGTAAGCGTAACATGCGTTACGCCATAGTCGCTTCGCTCATTACTTTCGTCCATCGTGAAGCTCATACGCGAGGGCCTAAAAGACCGAATGAGCAAGTGGTGGGGTGGAAATGTCCTTGCTGGTTCCACAACTCGGGCGCTTGGCCCGAGTTGTATGGAGCGACTTGTTGGGCTTATCTTCGTTGCGTCTCATTCTTCCTTTAAGGTCTCTTCAAAGACTCTGATCTGATGAATTTTTTCGAATGATTGTCTTCCAGCATCCGTATCCACACAAATGTTACGGCATTCGCAAACTGCCGCGTATTCTGGGAAACTATGGATGACTCCACCACATATCTGACACTCGTAATACAAGTTCGTGCCAGAGGGTAACGTTGTCGCTCCGGGTCGAATTTTGATATCGAGGTAGTTCTTCATGTTTGATTCTGCCCAACGTGAAAGCCATACGCGGAAGTCAGCGCGGAGCGCTGGCTGGAGTTGTATGGGCTGACTGGTTCGACCTATTTTCTTTTAGTATTCTTTGTAGCTCAATCATCTTTTCTTCGGCTAATCTCCAGGTTCCGTACTGACTCCATATAGACTGATTCTTCATTTCATAAAATGTGTATCCATTTTCAGTCGGATGAAATACTTGAATCGACATGTCTCCTGCGGCGAAAGTGGTCGATCCGTGTGCATAGCCATGATCTATGAGTTCAGCTTCGTTTAGTAGGGTTAAGATCTCCGATATCGTACTCTTTTCAGTGATTTCGAAACCGTCACCTCTTCGATCCTTCACTACAATTGAGGAGACTGTTGTTGCTTCGGGAAATACTGGAATCGTAGCACATCCAAACATGAGAAGTGCAAGAGTTGCTAAAATTGCAGTTTTCATTTTTTCGTCGAACGTGAAAGCCATACGCGGAGGTCATCGCGGAGCGATGGCCGGAGTTGTATGGGCTGCCTGGTTCTGCCTAATTTTTTTCTTCTCTTTCGATCTCATTCTTAAGTGTGGCTGCGAATTCAGAACCAAGCTCTTCTAGTCTTTTTTGATCTTTTTTCGCTGATTCGAAATCTCTCTTGTAGACGTAGGCTCCACCTCTGGCACTTATGACCTCATCGGCTGTGGGCTGGGCTGCAATCGCTCGACTGTATAACTCAATCGTCTTATCGATCTCATCGTATGCCCAATGGACGTTCGCTAACATGACAAGTGCTTGAACGTTTTCTGGATGTAAGCGGATGGCTTCTTCGAATCTTTCTTTTGCCTTTCCATATGCTTCGATTTGTTCCTTAGATGGTCCATCCATAGAGAAACCAGTTCCTTCAGCGACCATCATGAACTGGTATCCTTCTCTAAATACACGGTTAGATTCCACGATTTCTTTCTCGGTAGCGGCGTTTGCTATCGTGGCGAAGATGAAAAGTGCTGAAATCAATTTTTTCATTTTTTGCAGAACGTGAAAGCCATACGCGTAGGTCAGTGCGGAGCGCTGGCCGAAGTTGTATGGGCTGACTGGTTCTACCTTTCTTCTTTCATTTTCATCTGGATGTTCTCAACACCCATTGTTTTCGCCATATCCATGATTTCCATAACTCTACTTACTAGAGCTTTAGAATTCGGATCGATCACAACTCTTTTGGGCTTCTGGGTTTCCACTTCAAGTAGAGCTCGAAAACGTTCGTCATCCAATTCTCCTTCTTCTGTTCTTAGTTGCCCGTTTGATTCGATGAAGACCGCGATCGTATGAAACGCCTCATCCTCGTGATCTCTAAAGTCATCGAATTCCTTTTGGCTCATGCTGCTCTCAACTGTGGTTCCATCAGGGTTATGGCGTGTGATTTTCACTTCGCCACTATCGGAACATCCAGTGAGAGCTAGAACTATCAGAAGAGCTAGAATCGGAATTTTCATTTTCTGTAGAACGTGAAAGCCATACGCGGAAGTCAGCGCGGAGCGCTGGCTGGAGTTGTATGGGCTGACTGGTTGGACCATTCTTTCATTTCATTTTCGAGAGTCTATTCTGAAACTCTTCATTGGAGATTTCTCTGACGATCTTCAGCTTTTCATGGTCCCAATCTCCATCTGAATCACATTCTAAATCGTCAGCCAAACTAGGAACTCCGGAATCGAAAAGAACACTCCAATATGGTGATTCATCATCTTTGAACATTTCGTCTGCTGTCACAACTCGGCATCCCAAATCTCTGGAAAGCTTTTGGATACCAGAAACGAATTCTTTTCTTTTCTCTAAAATCTCCATTTGGAAATCTAAGTCACTCCATCCATTGGACCGTTGGTTGTAGACGACCGTCATCTTTTCTTCCTTTGCTTCTGAAAAGCAGGATCTCACCTTGAGGTCGGACTCAGCGAAAGCAGCTCTCAGAGCGATCTCGAGATCGCCAATGGGGTAGGGCTTGTCGATTGCTGCATCCATTATTTTTTGTCCAACGTGAAGTCCATACGCGTAGGTTAGCGCGGAGCGCTGGCCGGAGTTGTATGGGACGACTGGTTCGCACCTCTTTTTATTGTGGATTTCAAGTGCTCTAGAGCTAGGTCAGGTAGAAGAACTGCTTGAAAGGCAACTTGCTGGTTCTCTCCATACCAGATCGAAACTCTCTTCTTATCAATCGAAGTCTTCTCGATTGCTTGGAAGGGTATCCTTCTAGGCTTCTGTATCCATCTTTCTATAGATAGTTCTTCATCATTCGATTTTATTTCCTTTGGCGTTCCAACCGCTACGGCAAGCAACTTTGCCGAGAGCGCCGAAATCAGAATGGATGCCATTACAAGTTTCGTTTGGATTGAGGAGAAATCGGCGAAATAGACGAAAATCATCGTAGTGATGAAAAGTAGGTATCCAAAGTAGGAAGTAGCTAGAGAAACAAGTGCGACCCTCGGGTAGGATCCAAAACTGCATCTGAAGTGCTCGTTTGAGTCCAAGAAAGAGTAAGTCTCTTCTTTTTCGGTCGTGAACAGGAGTTGGAATCCATAGATTCCAATGACCGCAAAGACAGCTAGCATGCTGGTGTAGAAAATCGGATTCTCGCCAATAGTAACTGTCTCTTGGCGACTGGAATCTCGGTAGTGAGCGAAAGTGAAAGAACCGTCGGAAAGTGCATTCCAAAAGAGGATCGCTGAAAGTGCGATCAAGATGATTCCTCCTATTTTTCGTCCATTCATTTTTTTTGCGAACGTGAAAGCCATACGCGTAGGTCAGCGCGAAGCGCTGGCCGGAGTTGTATGGGCTGACTGGTTAGGACCATTTTTTTTCATATTTTAGTGAGAACGAGTCTTC
Organism: Pelagicoccus sp. SDUM812003; assembly: GCF_031127815.1. Classification (NCBI taxonomy): domain Bacteria; kingdom Pseudomonadati; phylum Verrucomicrobiota; class Opitutia; order Puniceicoccales; family Pelagicoccaceae; genus Pelagicoccus; species Pelagicoccus sp. SDUM812003. The sequence goes on from NZ_JARXHY010000031.1 coordinate 6,246, forward strand.
TACAAAATCCGATATTTCGTTCTTTGTGGGTTTTGTGCTCCATTTCTTTTTATTTTTCTTCAGTTCGCTCCTTGCTGCTTCCATTCTTGGAGATTCATCTGTTGCCGAGAGTAGAATACCTTCTTCAAAAGTAAGTTCATAAACGTGCTTGTAGCAGTGCGGCCTGTGGAAACCCATATGAACATAGAAATCGTGCAGAAATTCTCTACACAAAACGATTCCACCAGAGTAACTTATGGGAAGCGATAGGTCTGAATAAAGCCACTGGCGATCATGCTTGAAAAACTCTCCTTTCTTGGGAGCAACGCCTCTCCATTCTTTAGCGAGTATCCCCTCAACGCTCACGTAGAAATCTTTGAGTCTTAGTTCTTCTTTGGCTACCTCGTATCGACAGTGGAAACCTCTCCAGCAAGCCGTATGCACGCACTTAGGCTTGAATCCTTCCTTTGTGGGATCAAATGGCCATTCGTTCTCTATTGCGTTTATGGAATACTCTTCGCCTTCCCACTCAACGAAATCTGATATCTGTGCGGTCATTTCTTCCTAACGTGAAAGCCATACGCGTAGGTCAGCGCGGAGCGCTGGCCGGAGTTGTATGGGCTGCCTGGTTAGCCTCTTTTTTTAAGTTCTTCCAAATCTCTTCTACAGGCTCTTATAAATTTATGATTCTCGGATTCGTTCGGATCTTCGATTCTATCGGGCGCACCTTTCTTTTCCTTCTCAAGATGAGATCTAGTTGCCTTTTGTACGAGACCGTTTGCTGTTGTCGTAACTTCCTCGCTTGCGATTAATCTAATTTGCATAAGCAAGTTGTATGCATTCGAGAATTCGCTCACTTGGTTGGTTTTTCTGTCGATCGATAGCAAAACCAAACGTCCAATCTCGGATATAAATGCAGAGTAGAGATTTTCTCGTTTTTCGATTTCTCTTTTGAGTCTTTCGTTTTTCCATTCCTTGGATTTGAGACTATAAGTTGTCAGGAACGAAATTAGTCCGCCCACAATGGATCCGACTAGAGCTGAGATTGCTGGTATCCAATTTTCCATTTTTCTTTGGCTAACGTGAAAGCCATACGCGGAAGTCAGCGCGGAGCGCTGGCTGGAGTTGTATGGGCTGACTGGTTAGCCCCTCTTTTCAGTTGGAACTTTTCGCTAAATACCGTTGCGAAAGAGAATCCAGCTACCTGCCAGAACCAAACGCTTGTAACGAGGAAACCGACCCCGAACGCGATAAAACCTGAGAAAGAAATCAACAGAGCTGAAATAGCGATAGACCAAGCTTGCCAATAAGCTGAGCCACCCTGAAAGACTCTACGCATCGCTTTGAGCGGATCGAAGACTTCGCGGGTATCGAAACTGAGGCAATAGTGGGACATGTAACCTGGAACAGCTATCGTGGCTATAAGCCAAAGAAATGCTGAAACTGGGTAGAGCCAATCTATTTCTAAAATATAGGCTAAGGCGTAACAGAGAACGGCTGGAGCGTGGTACTCGACCATACCGAGAAAAGTAATCGTTCCATGTTTTAGAAGGCTAGGGTAGTCGTTCCATGCAGGCCAAGCCGAAAGCCCGTTCTGCATGCGATGAGTCATCATGATTCTGTGCCCCATGTTTAGTATCCAGCCAACGAACGGTACGAACAGCCAAATGGCTCCAATCACAAGCTCACGTCGTGCGGACTTGGATTGAAGCGGGAATCGGAAAGCAGAACGAAACCCGAGAGGAGTGGCTAGGCCGATTTTCTGATCTGTATCCATTTTTTTGGCTAACGTGAAAGCCATACGCGGAAGTCAGCGCGGAGCGCTGGCTGGAGTTGTATGGGCTGACTGGTTGGGCCTATCTTTCATTCTACTTTGTGGCTAGTCCACTCCGTGCAGGCTTTCCAGAATAGACAGTTATCGCTTTCGAAACCAGAGCTCTCGTAGAATCCGAAAGCTTCATCGTTGGAAACCGTCACCATACTGATGTCGGCAAATCCTCCTGCAGCTTCGTGAATCCGATTCGTAAGCTCGGTGCCAATACCTTTCTTTGTGTGTTCCCGATCGATTCCGAGATCTGTCAGGAAAAGAAAGTAAGCGAAATCCGTAAGCCCAAATGCCACGCCAATGAGCGTTCCATTGTCGTCTCTCGCTGAGATCGACAGAGAGTGATTCTTTAGAGTCTTTGTGACTCTTTCCTTGAAGCGTTCCTTCGGATACTGGCTTCCGAGATCAGTCCTCTTGAGGAAGTCGTGGTACTCCTCGAAGGAAATGTTCTCATCTCGATGATAGGTGATCATTGTTTTCTGCCCAACGTGAAAGCCATACGCGGAAGTCAGCGCGGAGCGCTGGCTGGAGTTGTATGGGCTGACTGGTTGTGTATTCTTTCTTCAAGTAGGTCGTGTAAACTACTTCCATCCTTCGTGAAGAAAATGGCGGAAGCCGCCAAAATGGGATAGGCGAAAACTACCACTAGGAGAATCAATTCGATTTGTGCCACAGTATGGAAGAAGGAGTCGGAAACAAGAATCTCTCCAACTTCTTCGTTATTCGCTAGTGCGGATGCATCTATCAGTGAATCTTGTCGCGTAGTTCTCAAATAGGTCGTGAAAGCAAAAAGAAAACTCAATCCTATCAAAAGAGAGTACCGCTTCAAAAGTCTGATAAGTCTTTGAGATCTACCCTCTGGGTATCGAACTTTACGGAGAACGATAAGCTCGCCGATTCGATGAACTCCTAGTAGAGCTATGAAAAACTGAAACATCGTATGAAATGCTGGAATTCCTGCGAAAGCTGGGAGATAACGTCCCAAGGTTCCTGGTAGGGAAAGACCGAATACGAACAGGAAGATCGAACCGCTCGTTAGTCCATCAATCGCGATTATTGCAAGGCTCTGTCTCCAAGTGGGATTCATCTTTTTCTACACAACGCTGAAGTGTCACGCGGAGGGGGCGCAGCCCCCGGAGTTGTGACGACTGACTGGATATGTGCAGTCGCTTTGGTCTCTCTTCGAGGTCTGAGTCGATCTCACTTCAGTCGTCTTCATTTTTGTTTGGTTTGTGTGGTTCCAGTGGAGGATCGGATCCTTCCTTCTTCGTGCTGATCAATTCTTAGCGATGCAGGATCAGTTCTTCTCTTCTCGGTGCGGGTTCATCATTCTTGGCGTTGCAGGAGTTTCTTTCGTTCCATTTCTGCTGCAGGATCATCCTTTCTGCAGTTCGATCATAATTCTTCACATATCGCTGAAGTGATACGCGGAGATCAGTCGCGGAGCGACTGATCGGAGTTGTATCGACTGACTTGTTCACCTCTATTCATTCTCCATGCCCTTCTTCCAGAATGACCAACTACGAAAACGGCGTCGAATGTCGTCTCGCAACTAACTCTTAAATCTGAAAGGGCCGAATCGATAAGATCGAGATCTTCGTCGTCGGAGAATCCAACGTAATCGTCAATGTATACAAGGAGAGCAGTTCGATCTGGATAATCTTTCTCAACCTTTTTCTCCACAGAACTAACCATTCCTTTGATTTTATCGACGACGATTTCCGTGGAATGTCGTGCTTCACTTTCTACAACGATTTCCTGACCTGTTCGTTTGGTACCGGTTACAGATACCCGTCCAATCGAAGAGACGCTTCCATGCTTCAGAAAATACTCCATTCGGAGATTTTCTTCATAATTCATGTCGGCTGCAGTTATTTCTATGTACTTGAATGGTTCTGAATCGTCACCTTCTACTTCAACGTCATAATTTTGGTCTCCGACCAAATTTCTGAACTTCAGGGAATCCCAGTTGTCGCCAAAGATCTGGAGCAATCTGTAAACAGGGAAAACCTCCTCGTATACTTCCTTCGCGATTCCTTTACGCAAGAGGATCTCTTTTTTGTATTTTCTGTCGACGAATGTCTTATGAAGGAAGCGTTCGAACCACGCGATGAACTCCTGTGGAGTCCGGAATTGTTCGATTTCTTCCTTTGTGATTAGGTCATTCATTTTTTGGTGAACGTGAAAGCCATACGCGGAAGTCAGCGCGGAGCGCTGGCTGGAGTTGTATGGGCTGACTGGTTAGGTGTCATTGTATTAGTGTGAAGAAGCCAATTAGCGCTCCTAAAATGAAGCAGATGAATGAAGCATAGGGAAATGCGTAGTCAAAAAAATCACTCACTGCCAATTTTTCGTCTTCTTCATTGATCTCATTCCATGTTTTTTTACCTGATCTAAACTCTGAAACTAGTCTTCTCCAGTTCTTGAATACTTTATTCAAATGATGGAATTGCTTGGCTCGACTGATTCCCGAAAAGATGACTCCAAGTACAAAAAAGGCTAAGGCAAATTTTGAACCTAATCCTATTTTGTAGACTCCGGACGTTCCTATGAATGCTAGAGTTGCCACAGCACCGCCTGCATTCGTCAAGAAAAGGTATTGTAAGGCGGAAAGAGCTGATTCCTTTTCAAGCTCGTACAATTGTTCCCAACGCTGATTGATGCGTGAATCTAGGAGATGATCTTGTCTAGGGCGATTCAGACGGAGGTCAGCTTCGGATAATGCTTTTGCGAGTTCTTTTCCCATGATTTCTACCTAACGTGAAAGCCATACGCGGAGGTCAGCGCGGAGCGCTGGCCGGAGTTGTATGGGCTGACTGGTTGGCTCTCACTTCTTTTCTGTGATTACGGGGTAATGGCTGGCGATGACTTCGAAATCTCGATCTTTGTGAAGTACGGTAGCTCCTGTCTCAATCGCGGTCGCTGCGATCAGGCAATCGATGATGCTTCTAATCCTGAAACCTTTTCTCTGAAGCTCCTGGTATATCTCAGCTGCCAGCAATGTCGTGGATCGTTTCTGAGAGGCTAGAACAAGGGTACTGAACTCCTTCTCTATTCTCTCTCTTCCTTCTCTGCTTCTGATGCCTTGGATGATTTCGAGGAGGATCATTTCAGTGTAGAGTAGGGATTCTCTGTCCCCGAGCTTCTCTTTGAGTCTCTCTTTAGTCCAATGTTCGCCGCCTTCCAAAAAGTCGATCCAGACACTCGTATCGACAATCGTCATCTAGCGAATCTTCCCTTTCTAAGTTCATCGAGATCTCCCTCCCACTTGAATTTGCCTTCAAGCGCCAGGATGCTCTTCTGGTCCTCCTTGCGTAACAGCTCTCTGAGAGCTAGATCCACGAGTTCTCGCTTCGTGCGTAAGCCGGTGATCTTCAGTCCCTTGCTTACGAGCTTGTCGTCTAGGTTGATGTTTGTTCTGCCCATACACCTAAAACTATGGAACAGGTGTATTTTGTCGATTCCTTTCTTTAGTCAACGTGAAAGCCATACGCGGAAGTCAGCGCGGAGCGCTGGCTGGAGTTGTATGGGCTGACTGGTTGAGCAGGTCTTTCTTACTAATCCAAGGAAAAAACCTTTTATCGAATACAACTTTGGTGTTCTTCTCAATTTTCTCCAAAAAATTGGGACTAACTAGACTTGTGGTTAAAAATCTTTTACCGTCTTTCGTATTTATAAATATGTGGAAATAGGCATCCCATGGCAATCTGAAGGCCGATGATTTGTTGTGTAAAGGTGAGCAAGTCACTTCGTAACTTTCGATTTCCTCATCCTTTAAGATCACCTCTCTTTTCTCGCTTTCTTGAATGCGAATACGCAAGTACGCATCCTTCCACATAGTGTTACCACGGTTTTTCGTATAGTTTAGGTGTAAAGCAAATCCGTAAATTGTTGGTGGGGCCGTCACGCTAAGTATAGCTACTAGGAACTTAGCGAACTCTATTGGATCAAAAGGAGTGACTTCTATTAATACCTTAATTATTAGGTAGATGACGAAACAGGGTACTGCTGGCGTGAGTCCGAAGCCCAAATGGATTAGGTGCTGCGATAGTGTGATTTTGGTTTTCAATTTTTGCTCAACGTGAAAGCCATACGCGGAGGTCAGCGCGGAGCGCTGGCCGGAGTTGTATGGGCTGACTGGTTGGGCTTAATCTTTATTCCAGCCTTTTTGTATCGAGAGTATGGATCAACTCCATCCCAATCAGCCGGCATGTCCTTGGAAAGCCCTGCTTTCTTCAGAACCTGTGTATGTTCGTCTTTTGTGAGTTTCACGCTTACTAGAAACTGATCCAGAATCGACTGAATTCTCTCTTTCGTGTATTCGCCTTCGTGAATCTTGGAAACTATGACCTTCATCGGAACTGCGTGATCAATGTCATTCGCAGATGAGTCCCTTGATTCGAGACTTTCTCCAATCAACTTCGGCTTTATTCTTCTTAGGGTCGCTCTAAGAATTCTATTTGTCGCTCGTTCGGTTGTTCGTCCTTTTTTGAGACCTTCGAGTAGCCATACCGCAAGATCGACGACTTCAGATTCGAATGGAGTGTAGGTTCTCATTGTTTCTATTCTGCCCAACGTGAAAGTGATACGCGAGGGCCTAAAGGCTTGTTGAGAAAGTGGTTGGGTGGATCTGTCCTTGCTGCGTCCACAACTCGGGGCGCTTGGCCCGAGTTGTATCGACTGCCTTGTTAGAAAAAATATTCATCCGATCCAAAGTCTCCCTGAATTCGCATCCTTGAGAGTTCCGCTAACACCCTTCCTCAGTTCTTCGATTTTTTCTTCTGTTGTTTCGCAATAGTTCGCTATCTCGTTGGGCATAGCATTTCCCCCAATTCTTTCCAATGCGAGGCAGAAGGATATCTGTTCGTTCGTTAGCTTCGATGTATCGCCAGCCCAGATACGCAGCCCGTCTATTTCTTCCTTTTGTGCTTCTATGATTTTCATCTTCTAACGTGAAGGTCATACGCGAGGGCTCTGAAACCGTCGTGTAGGAAGTTGTGAAGATACGTCCTTGCTGCTGCCACAACTCGGGCGCTTGGCCCGAGTTGTATGGACCGACTTCCATGAGAAGGCACTGCAAGTTAATAATATAAAGGAGTTC
>NZ_JARXHY010000032.1 GCF_031127815.1 Pelagicoccus sp. SDUM812003
GTCGTATTCGTAGAAATAGTCGTAGTAACCTTCGGAGTCTTTTTCTCCGGCATCTATTTTGTGTTCTTTGGTTACTTTCATTTTCTACCTAACGTGAAATCCATAGGCGTAGGTCAGCGCGGAGCGCTGGCCGAAGTTCTATGGGATGACTGGTTAGACATTGTTTAATTTCATTTTCACCTCCGAGAGAAACTCGTCTAAATCGCCCTCTATGAGTTCTCGATTCCTAGGGATGACATGTGCGGTTGCTTGCGTGACGTAGAGAAGGCAGAGGCTCTTAGATTCTTTCAATCCTTTCATTCCTTCCCATTTATTGAGTGTTTTATTCACCTCGGTTACTTCTTCGATTCCATCATCTAGAATGGTTAATTCGTGCTCTCCAACCAAGCCAGTGCTCTTTCGAGTGAAGACCGAGAGCAGTACGTAGAAGACAGAAAAACAGCCTCCTATGGATAGGGCGATAGTGGCTTGAATTAGAGCAAAGAGAAATTTCGTGAAGATCGTTGCTTCGGCTACTGCAGAACTGTTGAAGGACAGAGAAGCTATTGCCATCCAGAGTATGCCGAAAAACGTTACGGCGAAATTGTTGTGCGCTAGCATCCACAACTGACCTTTGATTAGGTCTGCTCTGGTGTTATTGTATCTGATTTTCATTTTCGTCTAACGTGAAAGCCATACGCGGAGATCAGCGCGGAGCGCTGGTCGGAGTTGTATGGGCTGACTGGTTCAGCTTATTTTTAATTTCGAAAGGATCCGTCACTGTCTTGTGGTGCTCAACGAAATCCAATTGTTCATCGTCGTATGAGTACACTGAATACTCGAATCGAAAATCTTCGTAACTTGCTAGGAATGCATCGAGCCTGTCAGTGAAGAGGTTTAAGTCCAGAACGACGAGAAAGGTTACTGAGTTGGATTCTTCGTTGGAACCGTATTCTGGATAGTGATCGTTGGTCAGGATGTTTTCCTGTACAATCGAATCTTTCGGATCGTGCGTCGGCTTGGCGGCAACGTAGATCGTATCGAATGGAAGGCCGAATCCGCATGGGCGTGAAACCTTAGGTTCGATCCGAATCCAGTCTTGGTAACCTTTGAGTTTCCCGTACAACGCTCCCGGCCCGAAATACGTGTGATGAATCTGATCCGGTGATGGACGAAGTGAGAGAAACTGTAGCTCTTCGGAAATGTTCCAGTGGTTTAGCGTGAGGACTACTTTCCCAGCTTCAAGACTGCTGAATTCTGCTTTTGATCGTTCGTTTGCTGATATTGCTAACGATGCCGATGCTAGGGCAGCTAGGAACGTGATGATTCTAATCATATTTTTCTGCTGAACGTGAAGCTGATACGCGAGGGCCTAGGTTGATGGTTGTGAAAGAGCAGGGGAAGATACGTCCTTGCTGCCTCCACAACTCGGGCGCTTGGCCCGAGTTGTATCGAGCGCCTTGTTCTGACTCTCTTTCATTATTCGTTGGTTCCTCTCGCTTCTTCTTTTGATTCGATCTCTTCGCCGGGGACAAATAGCCAGAAGCCAACCGTTGCGAGAGCTATGCTAACAATGAGCCCGATTCCAGCTCTGGTCATGTCTCCATCATTATACGGGCTAACGACGAGAAAGTAGGTTAATCCGCCAGCAACGCCTCCTGCTAGTGTGGACTTCCCTTGGTTCATCTTGTATTTGGTTCCACATGACGGACACTTTAGCGGTGACCATTTCGAGACCGCGAGTGACTTGAACGGTCCAATCTTCGCTGAACACTTGGGGCAAATTTTCATGCTATTTTTTTTCAGAACGCTGAAGCCATACGCGGAGGTCATCGCGGAGCGATGGCCGGAGTTGTATGAGCTGACTTGTTGGCATTTCTATCTTTCTCGATTTCTTTGAATATTAGTTCGGTATCTAACATGGAAAAAGTAGATTGAGGTTCCCTTTTATTCTTCTTCCCAATGTAGGCAGCGGACGTAATGCCACAGAGATACCCTCGTTCGTCTATTAGGGGAGAACCGCTGTCGCCTTCGAGTAAAGGTATCGAAGTTAGTATCTGGTGAGCTTCTTTTTTGTGTCTTCGTAGCCCAATGTATTTGCCGGCTGCCCTCATGTGAAACCAGCTACCTGCGAATACCGAGTCCCCTGTTTTTAATGGGGAGCTTCTTATCTGAAGGAATCGCTCGGTAGCTAGATCAGCCTTCAGTATCGTTATGTCGGCCTTTCTGTTTTCGTAAACGATTCTGCATCTCACTGTTTTCGTAGTTAGATCTTCATCCGAAGTACGGTATGAAATCCAAACATTGTCATATTTCGTGACGTGCCAAGCGGTCAGAAAGTAGCCGTCGGGAGTAATCGGGGCAGCACCACCACAAGTAGCTTTCTTTATGAAAATCTTCATTCCATGAGTGTAATCGGTTTTATCTTCTTCCGATGACATCACGATTTTCGCTGTTAATGTTGACGGCTCGGTTGGCATGAGTTCGACCGCGATGGTGGCCTTTGGAACTATGTCTTTGCGACCGATGGACACCACGGCACCTGAATAAAATATTAAGTACTCGGATGGAGTCATCTGATCCGAGTACTTCGCGTGTGGTACTTCGATAAGGGGAACCCCGGAGTAAGAGAGTGAATCCAGTTGGTCGATATGCGTATTGTGCACATCCGACAACGCTAGCATCGGAAACGAGAGTAGGGCTGCTAAAACAAGTTGTTTCATTATTTTGCCAACGTGAAGGTGATACGCGAGGGCCTAGGTTGTACGTGGTGAAAGAGTAGGGCAAGATATGTCCTTGCTGCATCCACAACTCGGGCGCTTGGCCCGAGTTGTATCGACCGCCTGGTTAGGCTTCATTCTTCTTCCGGAAGTAGGGCCAAAACTCTTCATCGTTCCATTCTTTCTCAAATGCGTGGTTTATGTCTGAAACCCAATTCATGAGTCTTGGGCTTCTTTCATCTTCGAATCGCTTATTTGCTTCGTTCTTAACCTCGATCCACTTCAATTCTCTCATGCAAAAGGGAATCATTGATTCAGGATGTTCGAATTCTTTCCAGATCGCTGACCTGAAGAAGCTAACGGTTTCTTCTTTTTCTTCCTTCGCTATTTTGATGATCCGAAGGAAATAGGCCTCCAATTCGGTTTCGTCCGTTGTATCCAAATCGTGAAGATATGATTCTTTGGCAATCTCTCGCAACTGGCTTTGGATGGGGTTCATTTCTTTCTGCCTAACGTCGAGTGCATACGCGGAGGCTAGCGCGGAGCGCTGGCCGGAGTTGTATGGCACGACTGGTTCGCATCTATTTTCATGGATTGGTAGAGTATTCAATCACCATGTCGGTGGTTCCATTCATGAATGCGGCTAGCTTTGACATTCCTAATCTCAGATTCACCATATCGATGCTCTTCATTCCGCTGAATACGTTGGGGTTGTCTGGGTAGCGAGCATCTGTCGATTTCGGATCATGATAATGAAGTTCCAGCACCAACCTTTCTACGTTCGAAATGTCTTGTGGTTCTGGAGTCGGTTCTAGCGACTCTATCAATGGCCTGCATCGACTCCACAGCTTCTTAAGATCGTGGCCACTCACTTTGCTCGATACATCGTTACCGTTGAGGCGGCTAATCCTAAGGATCAGTTCTTTAATTCGAAGCTCGGTATAGTGTCGGTACATAAATGTAATCGGATAAATTAGCAATCCGCCATACATCAGTTTCTGCTCTACGAATTCGACTAACCTTTCGGCTGCAAGGTAGTATCCTTCAGCGTAACTCGTCCAGTTGGATTCGTTGAATGTTACCGGAAGAGTTGGTGATAGCTGAAAATGAGCCCCTTCTACGAAGAGGTTAGTTGATGAATCGGGCCATGGGAGTGGTTGGTGGTCTGATTCCATGGTTTTATTTTGCGAACGCTAAGCTGATACGCGAGGGCTCGGAAGCCGTTGTGAAAGAGTAGGGTGAGATTCGTCCTTGCTGTGTCCACAACTCGGGCGCTTGGCCCGAGTTGTATCGAGCGACTTGTTCGACCATATTTTCATTTTAGACGTCATGCTTTTTCCAATACTCGATGATCTCTTCCTGCTTTATCTGATCTACTCCGATTTTTTCTATTAGTTCTTTTAACCAATGAGCGCTGAACTTTTCGATGTAATCGTCCCATTTTCCCGAAATGAACTCTTTGGGATTCATCGAGCAACCCATCGAACCAAAACCTGAGCCTTCTCCTATGCAAATGAAGTCCTCTTTGTCTTCCATCGAGAGGTAGAGATCGTAAGGGTATTCTCGATCCTTTTGTATAGGCTCTTTGATCCTTTTGAGGTAGGTGAAGGTTTTCGTCATTTTTATTCGTCGAACGCTGAGCTGATACGCGAGGGCCTAGAGACCCGTTGAGAAAGAGTAGGGGTAGATTTCACCTTGCTGAGTCCACAACTCGGGGCGCTTGGCCCGAGTTGTATCGAGCGACTTGTTCAGCTTATTTTTCATTCTTCAGAACCTTTCTGATTACTTCTCCAATCTTGTCTTGGTTGGCTTCTTTTCTAAACCAGAAGATATCGATCTCTTCGTCATTTGGATCTTCTTTTGGAGTGTTCACTGTGACGTCGAATTCTATACCTTCTTTTCTTAAAGCCTCCATGACCTTGGGTGTGTCCGTTGGAGAAATCACTGAGAATGTTGAGTCTAAATCCGAGATTGGTCCAGGTTGAGGATTGGTCATCTATTTTTTGCTGAACGTGAAAGCCATAGGCGTAGGCTAGCGCGGAGCGCTGGCCGAAGTTCTATGGGCTGACTGGTTCTACCTTTCTTTTTCTTTCGAACAACTTCCAGATCGAAACTGAGAAAAGAGTACCCCAGAACGCCGTCGATATGATCAACCTAAGATTCCCGTTATTGGTCCAAAATACAGGGAGATTCATGATGGATAGGATTCTAGTGCCTATCGCTTCCTTGATTCTCATCGTTTCGGTCACTTCGAATTCTCCAGGACCAAAAGCAGCCAAGGCGAATGACGCAGCAAGCATGTAGAGGCTGAATGTGACTGCCATGCTTAGTGTGAATACTGCGATGATCGCTAGCTTGCTCATTTCTTGTAGAACGTCAAAGCCATACGCGGAGGTCATCGCGGAGCGATGGCCGGAGTTGTATGGGCTGCCTGGTTGGGGTTATTTATTTTTGAATGTAAAGTTATATGAATACAAAGATGCTTCGCGGCCTGTGTGCTGCCACCAATCGACCAAAAGCCATTCGAACATTTCTTGCTCGGAGACTTTGGGGTATGGGATCATTTCTTTTCCTTCTGGCATATCGAGTTGATACAGGAAGGCGGATGCGGCGAAGAAACGAATCCATAGAAAATATTCTTCACGAGGAGGTAGATCTGGAAACTCGATTTGGTCGCGGGCCCAACGTCTACAGATGGAATCCAGTCTTTCTTTGTAGGTCTGGTCTTCTTCCAGCCAAGCTTCTTCATGCTCGCGTGAAATGCTTTCGGAAAGTGGTTCTGGATGATTTAGCGAGAATGACGCTGCCTCCAGAATCTCAGCCAGTCGTTTGTAGCTATGTGAAGGCATCTCGTGAATTAGAGGATTTGGTTTATGATTATTATTTTCCCCAACGTGAAAGCCATACGCGGAGGTCAGTCGCGGAGCGACTGGCCGGAGTTGTATGGGCTGCCTGGTTCGACCAATCCTTCTTCATTGATCTGGTGTTTGGGGTAGTAGTACAAAGGCTGGCGATCGAGTTCTTGGCGCCATCTTATTTTGCCTTCGCCTCCGTGATCGAGTGAATCGACCATGTACTGTGCGTAAGTCTTTGTGGGATTCTTGTTTTGTTCTTGCTCGTTGAGCTTCAAGAACTGAGCCCAATACTGAAGTGCTTGGGAGTAGTATTCATCGGATATTTCTTTTCTTCCTTCAGATTCGGTGATCATCGCTAATCGTGTGTAGTTCAAGGCTCTGTAGTAGGCTCCGCCTTCCTCAGTGAAGATATCATTCTCGTCGTCTCGGTCGAATTCTTCGATCAACTCGAGATCGGCCTTTAGCGCTGACTTTGCCTCTTCGGGCGAACCGGAGAAATAGGCTTCGAGAACAACGTTGGAACGATCAAAGTATAGATCTGCCGGCTTTGGTGCTTCTTCTGAACAACCGATGAGGAAGAAGAGAGCTAAGATACTGAAGGGAAGCATTCTCATTTCATTCTTTCGTCGAACGCTGAAGCCATACGCGTAGGTCATCGCGGAGCGATGGCCGGAGTTGTATGAGCTGACTTGTTGGACTATTTTTCTATCTTAAGAGTTTTACGTATGCTCAAGCTTTCAAACCCGTAGTTTGAGAAGAATTTCTGTGCCTTTTCATTGAAGTCCCAAACCTCCAAGTCGACTCGAGAAATTCCTCTTTATCGACCAAGATCAAATAGACACTTCATGAGATCGTGGCCAAAACCTCTTCTTCGAAAATCGGAAGATACTGAAATATGGTTTAACATGAGGTAGTGGAGTTTCGGTCGTATCCACGATTCATCTCTTCTGACTTCCTGTGCATAAAGATAACCAACAACCTTGCCTCTGTCCTCGGTGACCAAGAACAGGGAATCTTCTGTTTCTAGTCCAGCTCTAAGCCAATCCAGGAAATCAGAATCGTCAGATGGGTTCTTGATAAGCCAAGGAGCCTTTTCAGCGTGTAGTCGTTGTACTGGCAGGCAAAGATCCGAAATCGCCTTCGAGTCGTCAACTGTAGCAAGTCTCGCCCTATTTTTTCGTCCAACGTCGAGTGCATACGCGAAGGCTAGCGCGGAGCGCTGGCCGGAGTTGTATGGCACGACTGGTTCACCCTATTTTTTTTACTTCGATTGTTTTGATTCCGTCTATGATTTCCGTGGACGTATTGAGCTTCCGAATCTTTCCATTCCTCTGGTAGTTGAATAGGTCTAAGCCGTCAAACAGCTCAGCATCACTGCTGATCGTCTCGATTCGTGCCTGCATGTATCCGACGATATCAGCAAAAAGGATTCCTATTGTTTGGAAGCCGCTACTTGCGATAGAAATGTCCTCGTAAAGTTTCCAACCTTTTTGACTCAGGATCGGAAGAGAAAGGTCACGAAGTTCTTTGATGGTGACATCGCTTCGCTGGTCGAAATGTAGTGATAGCAAATTCTTTCCCGTTCCTTTAGATGGTTTCCCAATAGCTTTGGGTAGGTTCTTTTCTATCTGGCTTAAGTATGCCTTTTTCGAATCATCGCTTTCACATGAAGAGTAATGGAATTTCATTCGTGAATTCGATTTGCTCTTGTTGAGTGCGATTACTTCTCTGGCAAGCTCGACTCTCTCAGGAACGTCAACGTTTGTGTCGCCGCTCTTCTTTGAGAATATATAGCTTCCTTTGAATTCTATCGATGGATCCCAACCGACGGAAATGAGCTTGCTCTGGAACTGTTCCTTTAAGTTGGGATAGAAACGTGAGTCTACCGATGCAATGGAGAGTCCGTGGTAGGATTTGAATTTCGAATCGCTCGTTTCGTCTATGAAAACGCACTTCATCTATTTATTGGTGAACGTGAAGGCCATACGCGCAGGTCATCGCGGAGCGATGGCCGGAGTTGTATGGGACGACTGGTTCGCACTACCTTTTCTATTCAATTTTCTTTCCATCATCAACTGGTGGCCACTTCTTGGTTACTCCATACAGTTTACGTTGCGTGTCATCTGACAATACACCGTTCAGGCTCATTGTCACAAAACTGAGAGAATCGTCCACAAATTCAAACTGTAGCTCTATTGTTCCTTCTCGATATTCGTAGAAGTAAATCTTCTCATTATCTTCTTCATCGACCCAGTAGGGATCACCGAAGCTATTCAGAATCTCGTTCTCCTTTGTTTGTTGAGTTAAAGCTAAGGGGATTCCATCCATAGAGAACGTTCCTTGAAATTTGGACATAGTCACAAATACATAATCAAGCAGGTCTTCTTTTGCGCCAATTTCTACTCCGCCATTTTTAGAATAGACGATCTCGTGTTTTTTTAGCCCTGCCGAAAAAACATCCAATTCGGAGAGAGGCTGGCCAATTGGTGTGTTACCAACTTGCAGAGTGGATAGATCGATGTTCAAGCGATGTTTTGGACTTAGTTCTGCAAAGGAAGCTGACGCCATGGTTATGATGGAGAAAATGACTATTGGTAGTGTTTTCATTATTCTGCGAACGTGAAAGCCATACGCGGAAGTCAGCGCGGAGCGCTGGCTGGAGTTGTATGGGCTGCCTGGTTGGGCCTATTCTTCATTTTAAGAGCAAAGAGATAGCTGAACCAATTCCCGCAAACAACATAGCTGAGACCCACCAGTGGCGAGTGCGTCGCGAAATGTGATCGATACTATTCTTAAACTTCGCTTTCTTTTCTTGTAGTGGTTTGTATAGAGCGTTCTGTTGTGCTTCGACTATTCTACTAGAGTGAGCAGAGATCGTATTTCTCATAATGGGATTTTTGCTTTCTAAGGAAGAAACCAACGCATCCATCGCTTCCTTCTGCAGCTTTTTCATTGGGCCTTTCAGGTACTCTTTACCGTCTGGCCCTTTGATTACTTTTTCGTCGTTCTCGCCGCATACGGCCTTTTCCATTTCTGGAACGCCTACCTTCATGAGTAGTTCTTGTACGTCCTGACTGAAACTTTTGCAGGCTTTGAGATTCTCTTCTTCCATATGCTTCAGTCGGACCGGCCACCTTACCGAATGCCAGAGCAACGTGAAGAGTGAAGGCAGGATTAGCGCGAGGCAAAGGGCTAGCCAATAGATGGTCGGTGGATCGGGAGTCTTCTGGACACTGAATAGGGCTAGAGTCGCTGGTAGCATAGCCGTGACTAGCGTAATTAGTATTTTGTCAACGACTAGAATGCCGTCTTGTTCAGTTCTGAATAGTGTTCCGGTAGCCATTTCTTTCTTTGCCCAACGTGAAAGCCATACGCGGAAGTCAGCGCGGAGCGCTGGCTGGAGTTGTATGGGCTGACTGGTTAGGATTCATTTCTTTTCTATTGGTCTCACTCG
>NZ_JARXHY010000033.1 GCF_031127815.1 Pelagicoccus sp. SDUM812003
TAGCTGTATTCATAAAGGCACTATATTGACGGGTCGCCTCATGGCGACTCGTCTCTGTGCCTTCTCATTCCTACTGGTTCGACCTATCTTTCATTCTCGTATTCAATTTCTTCATTTCATCAAATCGACATCCGAAGGTTAGGTCGTCTCTTGTGAATTCGATCTGGTAACGTCCAGATTCCAACTGATTCGCTTCGTTTCGTAGATCTATGATTCTCATTGTGTCGAATCCGTTGTATGCAGCGGAAATCTCTGAAATCGGATTGAGATTCCAGAAAGTGAATTCCTTTGTTTTTCCCTCATTTCTGAGGACGAGAACAGTCTGTGAACGTTCGCCTTTCAGGAATCGCAATTCAGTCGGAGTCAAATCGATACCTGCGATTCGCATGTCCTCTTTGGTATTCATCTTTTTCTTTCGTCGAACGTGAAAGCCATACGCGGAAGTCAGCGCGGAGCGCTGGCTGGAGTTGTATGGGCTGACTGGTTCACTCCATTTTTATGTTGATCACTGTTTCGCTTCGATCGACGAAACTTTCCTGGTGATGTACCTTCAGTATTTGGTTCTCGGAAAGTCCAAACGTGTCGCCATCTCCGAGTACCGGTCCGTTGTCCATGACGTAGTGGCATGCGTTGAAGCCTATGTCATAGATCTCTTCGAATGATCCTCTAGATCTCTCTATCTCAACTTCCATTAGGTCAAATTCCTTCATGCCTGTGGTGAATAGTGAAACTGTGCCATCTTCTTCTTCGATCATCCGAAAATCGATCCACAGGTACAATGGAAGCGCACCCTCTGGAATATAGTCGGCGATTTCTGAGAAGACGTCCCTTGGGACGATGTGAGTAGCTCCTCCCCAATAGACGGCTACGGAATCAGTGGCTTTCAGGATCGCGGAGATCGCATGAGTAAGTTCGCTAGCTAACTGCTTCTTATCGTTGGGACCGCTTGCCGAAACTATCAAGTGAGCCTTCGAATTTAGAATAAGATCGTCGTCATTCTCCCAGTACCGAGAGGTCTTCAAGGGACCAGATAGTTCGGAGACCGGAATCGGAGCATCAATGCTGCCACACGAAATTGTGACTCCGTTGATAGTGTAGGTGATCGAATTCTCGGTGTATGCGATCTCCTGCACATTCGGCAGCAGACTCTCGAGTTCCCCGGCAGTTGGTCCGCCGGGGCTTGAGAGGATAATCATTGCGACGACTAGATTCATCTTACTTTAGTGAACGTGAAGTCCATACGCGCAGGCTAGCGCGGAGCGCTGGCCGGAGTTGTATGGGACGACTGGATATGTATTCTTCTTTTTCGATTAGCTGGGGTGATTGGGTCAGGTGCTTCCCAATTGCTTTGTAAATTCAGCAACTTCTTTAGGTGAGGTGCGATCTCCAAGGAAAAACACTGGCGTTTCTATCTCTGCTAACTCATTTATCAATTCTTGATAGTCTTTCATCAGTAGTGTCCACTCTGATGAGTTGTGTGACTTCTTCCAAGCGGCAATCGTGGCGCTAGAAACTTCAACGGCGTTCATGCCACAACATTCGATCACGCAATGCACCTGAGATTCTTCGAAAAACGACATAAGGTGATCTCCGATTTCGATCTCCAGAGCGTCAATTCTTGGGTTTAGACTCTGGTCATATACGTACTTGATGCAGCTGGCGCATAGGCCACCGTTCCTGGTTGCGGTGGATTTCAAAACACTCGCACCGCATATTGTGCATATCGCTTGGGTGTGTGTGGGTCTGTTCAATTGAATGGATCAGATTTTGTTTCTATTCACATATCGTGAAAGCCATACGCGGAGGTCATCGCGGAGCGATGGCCGGAGTTGTATGGGCTGCCTGGTTAGGCTAATTTTATAGTTCAATTTCTATTCCTAGAGACGTCAAGTGGGACTCGATCTCAAACAGTTCTGTATATCGATATCCAAGCGAAAGGTCGATACGGTCGCTAAGCGGCGTAAATGCCTTCGCTTGAACCCCAAGTGTCCAATCGTCATCGCTTATTGATCCCACATCATTTACTAAAAGCTCTACCATATCGCGTTCTGGATCGGTTACTATGTACTTTAGATAGCTGGAATGAAGATACGAAATGGTGATTCCAGCTGAAATGCCTAGTTTATTCCTAATCAAGAGATTGCGATTCAGTTGGAGTGAATGCTCATCGATTTCTTCTTTTACCCGAAAACGCAGGATAGAAAGAGCAGTGGGACGAATTGAATTCGCCTGAACTACTAGGGCTCTTGGCGGATTGGTTCGAGTCACATCGGTTGAAATATCTTCGTACCTCGTGAGTCGAATCTGCAATTCGTAGTTTTTAAGAAAAGCTTTTGAAAATGAAATCGACGGTACGTACTCGCTATGGGTACGATTATAAACGTATTCGTGCTCAAATTCTCTGTGGTCTCTTGTTTTGTAGAAACTTGCGTAGGAGTAATCGAATTCCACTGACCAATCTGACGCTAACGAGTAAATTGGCAGCACTGCGACCACGAGGAGGAGTAGAGTTCTTATCATAATATTTCTGCCTAACGTCAAAGCCATACGCGGAGGCCGGTCGCGGAGCGACTGGCCGGAGTTGTATGGGCTGCCTGGTTCGACCATTCTTTTCATCCTCTGTACATTTTCCATATTTTTGAATAACGGATGAAAGCAATGGACCCAATCAGTGTGGTAGAAGCCGTGACTACCCAAAACCAGATTTCTTTTTCTATTTCTTGAGTTCCGAAGATCAGAATCAATATCGCGGGGGATAGAATCAGGACAGAGGCCACTAGTGCGTACGCGCTCCATGAGATGATCATGCAGATTCCGCATCCGACTAATAGTAGACTGAAAAGATCTCCGACAAAACGGGGAATAGCTAAGCCGAATAAATCGGCGATGAATACGCCAGCTAAGGTGATCAATATGGCTATGACAGGAATCAACGCGATCCATCCTGATCGGGGTTTTCCAAGCCATAGTTCCCATTGCTTTGGTTTCATTTTTTTTGTCGAACGTGAAGGTGATACGCGAGGGCCTAGGTTGAACGTGGTGAAAGAGTAGGGCAAGATTCGCCCTTGCTGCATCCACAACTCGGGCGCTTGGCCCGAGTTGTATCGACCGCCTGGTTAGATCCTTCTTCTTTCATTCGCTTCTATTCGTTTTCGTGAATTCCAAGTATCCGCATTTCTGATTCAGTACTCTCGGAAAGATGATCGATCAGGTCGTTGAGGAGATCTTTGAATGCGACTTTCGATAGTGATCCCTCTTCGTACTGGATGAAGTATTCTTTGCTTCTTCCGACGTAAACGCCCCAAACCGAATCGTCGATTTGAACCTGTCCTTCGCCTTGTCCGTAATTCAGTGCCTTTCCTTTTCTGCCGGTCGGGATAATCGCTTCCAGATCCTCAAGCTTGAGAAACTCCTTTTTGTATCCGGAAAGTGAGATTTTCATTTCTTCTGATCTAACGTGAAAGCCATACGCGGAAGTCAGCGCGGAGCGCTGGCTGGAGTTGTATGGGCTGCCTGGTTGGGCTTATTTTTTCTTTTGATCCATTCGATCAGGATTACGGGATAGCCCAAGAATACAGCGTATCTCCAATCGAAGGAGAAGACCAAAGCGATCATTGCCATAGCAACGGCGGCCTCAGCCAAGATGAAAAACAGGAAGTTAATCGTCAGGAAGTTGAAACTGCTGGCTAGTCCGTGCTCGCCCGCTTGAACCTTCTCGATCGGGTGAATCTTTTCTGCTGCTAAGCATAGAATCGTTAGAATTACGGGAGCCGCCACCAAAGGAAAATGGCTTTCTGTTTCTAATCCTTGGACACCGAAATAAACGTACTGAATTAGAGAGAGCAGAACCAACACCCCAGACGACAATTCTTTCAGTTCTTGATTTGTCGACTTAGGCTTGAACGTCGAGTCAGGTATTCGTGAGTTTCCAAGCTCGGCCTGGAGTTCTCTCAGATGTCTGACTTTGTCTTCTGTATCCATTATTTTGTTTCGCCCAACGTCAAAGCCATACGCGGAAGTCAGCGCGGAGCGCTGGCTGGAGTTGTATGGGCTGCCTGGTTGGGCTTTTTCTTTTTGTAAACCTCTGCAGCGAAATAAACTTTCCTGATTGCGAGTACGGTGTCTTCCTTGGCTCGAATAAAGTAGAAATCGGAAGATTCGTGTAAAATAGTAGCGGCTTCTGAAAAAGAGAATAACTCGCTCTCTGGAAGCCCGCTAATTTTGGAGTTAAAAGCTGGGTCGACAACCAAGAAAGCTTCTCTACTTCTTCCTCCTCCAAATTTCCCAGGTATATCTCCATAGATCGATGATCCATAGTGGGACGCTGCGAGGATCGCGGAGGCAATCAAGAATGACACTCTAACAATATCTAGATTACCGTCTCCCCATTCTCCGTAGTTTGTTGATATCTGGATGTAAAAGAATAACAGACCAAAACAAAGTCCTAACTGGATCCAGCTTTGAGTAACGACTAGTGCGAGAAAGAAAATAGCTAGCGGAACTGTCAAAAAGGAGATCAAAATCGTCTTACTCCAGTTTCGTGCATAGTAGGATGTGACAACGAATTGTGCTCCGGCAATCGGTATGAAGCAATATATGAGGAACTTGTTTTCAGAAGTTAGAATTATCGATACGAATCCAGCGTATATGCTAGTTAAGTATGCCCCGGAAATGTGTCCAATCAATGACTTCTCGAATTCGTCAGTAGGATTCGGATGGCACTGCCAGATGATCGCAAGGACGGGGATCAACAAAAGTAGCATTTGAGTTCCTGCAAAGAGATACTGAATGCTGATTAGGTTTGGGTCGTTTACGTTTATCGATTCCAGATGCGAATTCACTGCTACGAACCCAACGACGTAAGCGACGGCAACAAACAGTGGAAGGTACTTTGCTAACGATAGTGTCGTCGACGCAACTTGAGGTCTTTTATTCATTTCTTTTCGCCCAACGTGAAGGTCATACGCGGAAGTCAGCGCGGAGCGCTGGCTGGAGTTGTATGGACCGGCTGGTTCTCACTCTCTTCTTATATTTCAGGACAACTTGCCTATGCGTATTTTGTGACTATGAAAAGATTACAGGCGAATAGAGGCACTCCAACTAGAAATATATAGCTAACAGGCCTTTTGGTTTCTTCCCAAAATTTCACGACAAAAACAAATTGTGCGAATGGAAGCAGAAGAAAGGCCAAAAACCAAGGGAACGATTCTCGATATGCCAAAAGAAGAATCCATATCATGCAGAATATGATTATGAGATAGCCCAATCCCGTTGCAATGAAGAGAATGTCGACGATTGTGCTAGTTCCTTTGGCTTCCTCGTGAACAGCTAAATCTTCTTGTGCCCGATTGATCTTTACTGGAGTCTCGTTCTTCGCGTTTGAGGTCGTACTGGGCTCTGGAGAAGGTGCAGCTGGTTCTTCAGGTACGGGAGGAGAGAATGAGGCAGGGGCTGTGAGGGATGTCACGACTCCTCCTTCGAAAACGAATTTCCATCCACTGGAATACACCCATATTGTTTTGTTCTCTTCAGTCTTTTGAAGTTGTGGATTTCCTAATTTTTCAACTATCAATTCTTCAGTTGAACCGATTTCTTGACCGTTGCAGATCATTGGTAAGACCAAGAGAAAAATTGTTAATCTTGCTAAAATTATAACTATCGTACGCTTCTTTGTTGAATGAATTGAGTGGAGGGCTGGCATCGTTTTGGATATGTATGTTTGTTGGTTTTCTTTTGTGATGGGAGTCTGATTTTTCTGAGAACGTGAAGTCCATACGCGCAGGTCAGCGCGAAGCGCTGGCCGGAGTTGTATGGGACGACTGGTTCTCCCTTTTTATGCTATTCCTGTCGATTTCCAATAGTTAATGTGATGGCTTTCTAGGCCTCGGTCTATCGCTTTTAGATTCGGTTTATTTTCCTCCATCAGTGCAATCACTGTCTTCAGGTAGCACACTATATTCGAACTCACGAAGCACTCTTCCATTTCTCGGTCGTGGTTGTAACTGGTAAGAGAACCGTCTGATTTTAGACAAACTGGATCTCCGTTCGCCGTCGTCCCAATCTGATTCCTTAAGTTGGATTCGCTTGGTAGGTCTGATCGAAACAAAATGGCTGATTTGTACTCGGAAGGTAGACCTATTTGAAATAGAATCATTTTATCTTCCTTAGTTAGCTCGACACCGTTGATGGTGGCAGGATCAAAAACCGTAAAGACGCGAAGTTCGTCTTTTATATCTGGAAACTCGTCGGGAATATCCAAAGCCTCGACATTCCTCAGGTATCGTTCCTTTAGGTTTTCGATCATTTCATTTTTTGGAGAACGTGAAAGCCATACGCGGAAGTCAGCGCGGAGCGCTGGCTGGAGTTGTATGGGCTGACTGGTTGGCTAAATCTTTTTGTATCCTGTTGAGAAGTACCATTTTCCATCTTTCTCAAAAACACCAAAGGTATTCCTCGTTCTAATATTCCTGTTCTTCTTTGATATGTTGTAGAATACGATGAATCTATCTGGTTGAACGTTCCATGTGATAGGAATAAAGTCCTTCAGGTCTTCTTCTGTAAACTGCTCGGGCGCCATTTCATGTGGATCGTATTCGGATGGCAATTGAACGCTGACCTTTTCGTTCTCGAAACCTGGAGGTAATCCTTCCCATTTTTCTAGTGTCTCAAGCAAATCGTTCAATGCCTTTTCAGGAACGGACCTTAAGTCGGAGTGTGCGAGCAAAAGACGAGAATCGCCCATTTCGTGTATTTCACTGGCGAGCTTTAGAGCTTCGGACAAGTCAGCCATTCCCATTGGCTCGTCTGGAATCTCGTATCTTGAGCAGGAAACGCAAAGTGTTGCGGCGAGCATGAGGAGCTGGATCTTTATTCGATTCATTTTTTGAGCCAACGCTAAGCTGATACGCGAGGGCTCGGAAACCGTCGTGAAAGAGTAGAATGAAATGCGTCCTTGCTGCGTCCACAACTCGGGCGCTTGGCCCGAGTTGTATCGAGCGACTTGTTCGCATAAGTATTCATATATTGGATTCTTTCCATTTCTTGAATGCGGAAACCCACATTTGAGTCCTTGGGTTGGTGATCCCCTTCGAAATCTGTGCATCACCTAGTTTCACAAGCGACTCTTCAATTCTTCTTCTTTTTTCTCTTCCCAATCCAGTGCTTACTCCGGCTTGATCAGCGATAGAGCCGGCGCCTCCCCAAAGTTCGTTCGATTTCAGAAAGTGGATAATCTTTTCGTCTGAACCGTTGGAAATGCGTTTCATGTATTCGTCCCACTCGCCGGGGCAACACTCCTCCAAAGTGACTGCGAGTTCAATTAGGGCATTCCGTATTTGGTTCATTGTTTTCCTGCGAACGTGAAGTCCATACGACGTAGGTCATCGCGGAGCGATGGCCGGAGTTGTATGCGACGACTGGTTAGGTTCAATTACTATAGGTACCTGGATTTTTACTCGAACTTCTTTTCCTTTGTGGCTAGCCGGTTTGAATCTGGAATCTGAAACAAACTGATGAATCAGTTTTTTATACTACTTCAGGTTGATTTCCTCGATTTCAATTTCTTCCGGTATGCCTTCTAGGGATACGTAAAACGAGACCTCAGCACTGATCTTTCTTTTTAGTTTCTTTGTTAATTTTATTTCTCCTTGTTTTATTAGCTTGGGCGGTACCTCGGGATCAACGAGCTTGAAAATCTCTGACACGCTTATTTCTACTCTTTTACCAGCCTCGGGCTTGTATCCAACAACGGTTTGTTCCTTTGGGCTGTCTGCCTGAACGACGGAGTAAGCATAGGCGAAGAGTACGATGAAGAATGTTGTGCTATATTGCATTTTCCTACCTAACGTGAAAGCCATACGCGGAAGTCAGCGCGGAGCGCTGGCTGGAGTTGTATGGGCTGACTGGTTGGCTAATTCTTCTTTCATGCAGATCCTGTCTTTCATTCTGCTAAACTGTTTTTCGCTTATGGTGAGATAGAAGCGCTCATCTTTCGTCAGGATGATCTTGTATCCAGAAAACAGAAACCGATCATATTTCTCGGCTCTCAAATATTCCCATGGAATCAACAGCTTCTTGTGGAAAGGGCGAAAGGGAAGAAACGGGACAAGGATCAATCCTACGTCATTTACGCCCATTTCGAGTGCTCCGCCAAAACTGACACCTGAAACATTCGCAGACTGGAACCTGTAGTACTCACCATCGATTATTCCTTCGAATGAAAAGGTCTTTGCCACTCTCCGCCAGCCGCTACTGTTAGCGAGGAAGAACAGAATCAAGCACCAGAAAGCCGGAAACGCTATCGGGAACAAATATTCAGGGATTGGCAGTTCTGAGTCCATTTAGTTTCAGCCAACGTGAAGTCCATACGCGTAGGTCAGCGCGGAGCGCTGGCCGGAGTCGTATGGGACGACTTCCATGGGAAGGCACTGCAAGTTAATAATATAAAGGAGTTCACGACTTTTGTATATCAAGTCA
>NZ_JARXHY010000034.1 GCF_031127815.1 Pelagicoccus sp. SDUM812003
ATCCGACACCCAGATGACTTGATATACAAAAGTCGTGAACTCCTTTATATTATTAACTTGCAGTGCCTTCTCATGGAAGTCGGTCCATACAACTCCGGCCAGCGCTCCGCGCTGACCTCCGCGTATGACCTTCACGTTAGCCAGAAAAGAATAGAATGCCCATTCTCGATTTCAGTATCGTACTTCAAGAGTCGGAAATACTCGATTCCGATTTGGCTCAACGACTTGCGAATAAAGCAGCATCTATTCTTGCTAGTGCTCCAGGTACAGTCTGGGTCCGACTTCACCCAATTCCTAAAAACAATTACGCAGAGAACGGAATCGATGAGAGAGATGCTCCTTCTCCTGTTTTTGTGGAGATCCTGAAATCAAAAAATGAAGACATGAAAACAAGAACGAACGAGATCATGTTGTTTTCCAGTGAGTTCTCCAAAATCCTCAACCGACCGGTTGAGAACATTCACATTTTGTATCTTCCTGAAGCATCGGGAAGAATCGCATTTGGAGGAAAAGTAAAATTAGGCTAACCAGTCAGCCCATACAACTCCAGCCAGCGCTCCGCGCTGACTTCCGCATATGGCTTTCACGTTGGCAGAAATAAAGTGACCAAAGAATTTACAGACGGCAACGAGACCATCTACGATTTCTATGATTCAATCGATGTCGAGTGTCCCGATTGTGAATCGCATGCAATCGTTAGGAACGTCTCAGACAAGAGCTGGATGTTTTCGCCACGGCGGTTCTCCTGCACGAAATGCGGGAAGCAAAAAGAGTGGAACGAGCAAGGTATAGGAGGCATAACAGACAAAGACCCATACTTTGGATACAGGTTGTGGTTCTTGGCTAGTTCCTGCGGTCACATACTCTACGCGCTAAACGAAAAGCATCTGGATTTTCTAAGGTCATACGTTGAGGCCACTCATAGAAAAAGACCAAGAAAAGAGAACGAAGACGAAATTAGAAATGGGACGCTAGCCAGCAGGTTTCCAGCATGGATGAAATCTGCGAAGAATCGAGATGAGGTACTCAAATCGATTGATAAACTGAAACTAAGGAAAAGTTGTGCCAACCAGGCAGCCCATACAACTCCGGCCATCGCTCCGCGATGACCTCCGCGTATGGCTTTCACGTTCTACAGAAATTTATGAAATCAATCCTACTCGTTTTCCTACTCATCGGATCAGCCTGTTACGCTTCCGATTTCGATGGCACCTACAAGCCAGTCTACGACTTTCCACTCGAGGATCTCCCACCCTCAGCGATTCAGACGCTCGATCAGGAAATAATAATAGAAAATAACGAATTGAAGATGGTCATTGGTGATCGAACAGAAACCTTCGCAATCGAAATTCATGACAGATTTATCCTGTCGAAAAAAGAAGTAGAAGGAAAAGTTAAGTACTTTACTTTCTATGTCAGCGAAGAAGATGAACTATGGTTCGGGGGATTCTCTTTCAAAAAAGAAAAAAAGTAGAACCAGCCAGCCCATACAACTCCAGCCAGCGCTCCGCGCTGACTTCCGCGTATGGCTTTCACGTTGGGCAAAAGAAATGAAAGAAACCGACCACAAGCTTAAGCTATTCGCGTATCCACTTCTTGCTCTGCTTGCGGGATTTTCAGCGACCCAAGAGACTTCTCAGTTTTTCAGTATCCTAGAGAACGGAACGTTTAGCACAAAACAGTTCTTCCACGCTCTTTTGCTTTGGGCGTTTGTCGTGATGGTGACTTCTTTCTTTTTCCTAATAATAAAACAAAAAAGATTCTTCCTATGGATGGCACTTTCAGCAATGGCGATAGTTTGCCTATGTATGATATCTATGTTTTTCGTAGCTAGCTTAGCTTGGGGTTTTGGCTTCCTTGCTTTCCTAGTAGTTTTGTACCTCTTCTACTCGAATAGAGAAAAGAGATTTTCTCGGCTTTCGATCAACCACTTACTAAAGAAATGAAGCCCAACCAGGCAGCCCATACAACTCCGGCCAGTCGCTCCGCGACTGACCTCCGCGTATGGCTTTGACGTTCGAAGAAAAATGAAGACTGAAGCGGTATACGAAATACTCCGAGGCATGTCATTCGATCCACACGCGACCCACAAGTACGACATTTTACGTGGTGGTTTCTTCTGGAGCGACGAACTTCCAAGCCAAGAAAAAGATAGAGAGAATTTCCTGAGATGCTTGATGGTCCTAGCCAAACCGATCGCCCACCGTTCGGAGCTAAGTCTAGATAAGGAAGAGCTAAGATTTGAAGAAGAATGGACAGAGTTGAGAGAAAAGTGTCCTGACTGGCCTGGCTTCAGAGATGAACGAATCAATGACGAAAGAATAAAAAGGGAGTTGAAGGCTATAAAATACAAAGAAGCGAAATGCCTCAACGAACTAGAAAAAGAATGAATTCGAACCAGTCGTGCCATACAACTCCGGCCAGCGCTCCGCGCTAGCCTCCGCGTATGCACTCGACGTTCTGCAAAAATAATAATGCATCCAATCCTCAAACCAGCACTTTTCACATTGATCGTTTCCCTCCTGGTTGGGTGTGCTGATTCGAAAATTACGACATCCTCTTATCGCGAAAAACCCATCGAAATCGAAGAAGCCGTGAAAGCGATAAGAGACTCAGGAATCGTAGAAAATGTATGGAAAGAAAAATATCGGATTAGATTCGATGGAGACCGTTTCAGTGGCGAGCTCTATCACGGAACCGATGGCGAACCGTTCACTAGATATGGAATGGATGTGAAGTTTAGCTTTCGGAATTCCAATGAAAAGAACCTAGAGATACTCGATAAGTTGGTTGCGAAACTGTACGATGAAAAAACAAAGAAAGAAGAGCAGAACCAGTCGGTCCATACAACTCCGGCCAGCGCTCCGCGCTGACCTGCGCGTATGACCTTCACGTTCGACGAAAGATAATGAAATCACCCAACGGACAATTTGAAGTGATTTGCACAGACTTCCAAGAAGTGCGAATGGGAAGTCCACTCTTTGGAAGGATTGAATTAAAAGAAACGAGCTTTCAGCTCGACGGAAGAGAATTTGGAGAAGCGATGGCTTTCAGCAAGGACTCTAGATTTTTTGCTGCGAATCAGCTCAGAATCGCGAAAGGAAATCCGCTCTACCGAATCGTAGTTTTCGATCTTCAAACAGAAATCGAAATCACAGTGGACTCGGGTGATGGGCTTGTCAGAAGAATAGAATGGGATGAGTAAAATCGAGTCGAGATAACAGTTTGGACTCACACCGGAGGCGAGAAAACCAAAGTGAAGAACATAACTAAAGAGTCTTTTCCAGAACCACCCAAGCCGAAGAGTGTATGGAGACGCTTTTTCAAATGAAACCTCAAAGGTCGAACCAGTCAGCCCATACAACTCCAGCCAGCGCTCCGCGCTGACTTCCGCGTATGGCTTTCACGTTAGCTAGAATATGAAAAACCTCATCTCAGTTTTGTTCTGTTTTCTCGCTACAGCTTGCGCAGTCGGTAACGACCAAGAAGAAAAAAGTGGTCACTCAAAACTCTCAGAAGAAGAGATATCCAATTTACCTGAGGGATGCTTTCTCAAAGATATCCAGGACTCACTAGGATACTTCACTCGAGCCGGAGTTGCGGTACCACTCATATCGTTTAGAAATCAGACAAATGAGTACATTCTCATATTTGATTCCGATGACGGGAGAGTTTTAGCGATCTTCCGAGTCACAGATTCAAAAGAAGATGTGGGAGATGAGTTGTTGATTTGGCCAGAATCTCTGAAAGGAAAATCAATAGGAGAAATTTTAGCTAACCAGTCAGCCCATACAACTCCGGCCAGCGCTCCGCGCTGACCTACGCGTATGGCTTTCACGATGGACGAAAAAATGAGCGAAGCGACTATGGCGTTACGCATGTTACGCTTACCCCGAAGGGGTCGAAAATTTTGAAAAATCGACTATTTGAACAAACCGAAGGAATCGAATCTAGAAATCCCAAAAATCCTGATACGAAAGGTCTGAGTCTCACGATCAAAGCCCCTTTACACGGAATCTCTTCCGAAATTTCCAACAACAACCTCGAAGAAAAAGAAAAGATCAGAAAACAAAGAAAATCCCTGCACTGACGACTTCGACATTCCCACTCTGCCCTACCCCGACCAAAAGAAAAATCCTCATGTGCGAAGACTCGACGATCTAGCAGAATACGAGGAGAGTTAGCTCATAGGAATCAAAACCCTAAAACCAGAAAAAGAATGTCCATCCAGTCGTCCCATACAACTTCGGCCAGCGCTCCGCGCTAGCCTACGCGTATGGACTTCACGTTCACAAAAGAATGGAAAAAGAACTAGAAGCGGAAATCGCAAAACTCCTAAAGGGATTACTAACCCCTGGCTTCAACCGTTCACTTGGAGCACTCGAGGACGCGGGAGCGATTGATCTTAGAAAGCTAAAGAAAGAGTACTCAGGCACTGGAAGTAAGTACTATGACATTGTAACTGAGCAGATGGAATTGACTGTCGAATACGCAAAACCATCGATCCACGAAATGGTCAAAAAGTTCCTAGCCTCCAAAGAAACGAAATGAAAGAATGTGTGAACAAGTCGCTCGATACAACTCGGGCCAAGCGCCCGAGTTGTGGACACAGCAAGGACGTATCTCACCCTACTCTTTCACGACGGTTTTCGAGCCCTCGCGTATCAGCTTAGCGTTCACCAAGTAATGGGAAGCGAAAGAAAAGTATGGCACTGGAGAATTACGAAATCGAAGCGATTAGATCCTGCATCGGAATCATGAATCGCAACTTCCCGAATCAGCCGAATCGACGTTCCCGAAGCTAGAAGAATAACTATCGAAGACTTACGAATCGAAGCACTCCAAGTCAGCGCGAACCTCGTCGACCGGTAACGATGCGAGAAGAAGAAACTAAAAGAAGAAGAGAGAAGAAGAAATCCGAAGACCGAAGTCAGCCGAAGGCACGTTTCTAAAAGCGAAGAAAAGAATCATGAAGATCTCCGAAGACGAATCACTACAAGAAGAACTAAGAAGAGGTGAACAAGACGGTCGTCACAACTCCGATAGTCGCTCCGCGACTATCTCCGCGTGACACCTCGACGTTGGGCAGAAACAAAATGAAACTGAGAAACGGATACAGAACTCTTAAGTACGGTACCCCACTGCTCGACTACTATGCATTCTCGAAGCCCTTCCCTCGAGCAAGAATCAGGGAGTACCTTCCCACCGACTACGACGTCTGTTCCGAGATCTATTCAAAAAACGAGAGCGGGAGATTCCCACCCAACTATCTTAGCAAGTTTCAAGACTACCTTAAGAATGAGGAAGCAATCGTTCTAGTCATAGAAGAAGATTCAAAGGTGGTCGGGACAGGAGGAATCTGCCTTCTTGAGTACACTGATGAAATAACAATGGCAGCCTTATCCTTTGGGCTGATAGATCCCGACTACCAAAGAAAAGGTCTAGGAACGATGCTGTTGTGTGCTCGGATCTGCTTCCTCAAGCCACAGAAGAATTGGGATCTAATCATGACGAGCGCCGGAAATGGGACTGAATCCTTCTACAAACGAATCGGTTTTCAGTTTGTGGTAACGACCAATGACGAGTTCGGAACAGAACTGGAAAGCTATCACGTCAAATTGCCCGAATGTGACATCATCAGGTTCCGCAAGTTGATCGATGCCTCAGGCTCAGCAAGCACATTGAGATTTGATACTCCAATCCCTTCATCGGATTGCCGAGAGGCATACCAGAAAGAACTAATAGCCCAACAAGGCAGCCCATACAACTCCGGCCAGTCGCTCCGCGACTGACCTACGCGTATGGCTTTCACGTTCGACGGAAACAAATGAATAACTTTCACCTAGCTCACCAAATCATAATCGTAGAGCCAAGAGATTGGAACGTTTTGATTTGGTCTTCAGTCGTCATACTAGCGATTGGCGTCCTAGGACTCATATGGTACCACACTAGCCCACCAACCAAGAAGTATTCATCGAAGTTCTACTTCTTTCTCATCTTGTCATGCATCCCACTGTTGTTGATGTTCTTTGCGGTAGTCCACCGATTCGTCTATGGACCAACTATCGAAGAGACATTTCAGGAGGTGTCCGAGCTACAATCCGAAGATCTGGAAGATTTGCTAGATGCGATGGTCTTCCTATCGAAAGAGAGCTTAACCTTTCGAGGTGAAAAGATCGTTTCAGGGAATGACAAGAAGCTGATTCCGGAAAAATTAGATCAGTTGAGTCCACATTCAATCCATCTCAACCAAGGCCAAGTGCACGTGCTTTTGAACAAGCAGAACGACAAGTCTCTATCACTAGCGCTCAGACAAAGAGGTGACCACTACTACGTGTTGCTCAATTTCAGGGATGAGCTCTACAGAAGTAACCTCTATCGTGAGCTATATCCAACCAACAGAATTGAAGAATTGGTCGAACCAGTCGGTCGATACAACTCCGGCCAGTCGCTCCGCGACTGACCTCCGCGTATCACCTTCACGTTAAGTAGAAATGAATAATTTGGACCCAACAACCATTCTGATCGGAATCGCGGTCCTACTTCTATTCTTCATGCTACTGAAAATTTCAGCGATACTCGATTCTCTGAAATTAAGACAAAACATTGAAAACCTGGCAGAAGCGGAAAGAATAAAACGGCACGAAGAACTAATCGATTCTATCGAAAAGCTAACCATCGAAGTAGAATCTTGTAAGTCTGAAATACAGGATGTTCGACATGTAACTGATTTGATCGAAAAGTATAAGCTACCGAACAGAGAAGAGCAGGAAGCACTGGACGAAATCGCAATCAATGAAGAAGTCTTCGGAGGAATCGAAAAAGCGAGAAAGAAGAATACTTAACCAGTCAGCCCATACAACTCCAGCCAGCGCTCCGCGCTGACTTCCGCGTATGGCTTTCACGTTCGAAGAGAAAAAATGAAAAGACTCTTGTTACCCCTCGCCCTATTTGCCGCGTCTTCGTTGAGGTGCGAAATCATCCAATCCGAAGTAACCCCTCTCAGTAACAATCAGGTCAAAGAACATCTCGGAGCCGATGCCGCAAACATCAGGTTCAGCGTTGAAGATCCAAAATACTGGGGAATTCGCGTCACAGAGAATGGTTCCACAAGAACCATCTTCGAGCCGAACAAATCCAAAGAATACAAAGTTACACTTGTACAGAAGACAGAGCGCAACAGCTCAGGAAACGATTCTCTTTACGTGTACGTCGGATCAGGAACCAACGAATCGGGAGGAGGAATTGGATCTAACTACCAACAAGAGTCTATCCACACCAAGCGATTCAAATATCCAAACACAATTGTAAACGGCGAACCAGAAGAATTGATCTATATCGAGGGAGTCAATGGATCGGTCATCCTCAAAGTTGAGATCATTGCAACCGACAGAAAAGAAGATTTCGAACCAGTCAGCCCATACAACTCCGGCCAGTCGCTCCGCGACTGACCTCCGCGTATGGCTTTCACGTTCTGCAAAACAAATTTATGAATCCACACAGAGGCCTGCTCCACCACATGAACATCAACGTTTCTGACCTGAAACG
>NZ_JARXHY010000035.1 GCF_031127815.1 Pelagicoccus sp. SDUM812003
CCAAGCGCCCGAGTTGTGGACGCAGCAAGGACGTATCTTGCCCTACTCTTTCACCACGTACAACCTAGGCCCTCGCGTATCACCTTCACGTTAGCTAGAAAAGAATGAACAAGGTGACAGAATCCTACTTCAAACATTGGTTGGCCGGACTGAAGCTCATCGGGAAGCTGATCCTGTTTCTGATCGTGTTAGCGATTTTCTCGCTTCCTCTGAATTTCCTAGAATCCGTCGTGTCGGAAACGAAAGAAGAAGGCACTCTCAGGCTAGTCATCATCACAGGCTACTGGATCTCGATAATCTTGTTCCTACCGTTCATTTATGGATTGGTCGGAAGAGCGACATACCTTGTTTCCGATAAGAGCGTTGGAGCAGAAATCAAAAAGGATGATGGAGACGAAATTCCATGCCTGAACGAGAATATGGAGTTTGATCCAGACCTTCCTCCAAGAAAGCTATGAAAGAAGACTTAGCTAACCAGTCGGTCCATACAACTCGGGCCAAGCGCCCGAGTTGTGGCAGCAGCAAGGACATATCATCACAACTTCCTGCACGACGGTTTTTGAGCCCTCGCGTATGACCTTCACGTTAGCAAAGAAATGAAAAGACACCTCGCCACTTTTTCGACGATTCTGCTAGCATTCATGCTATTCGGTTGCGCAACGCGTTTGTCCACGCTGGCACACAATGGATCAGAAATCGCAATTGGTGATGTTTTCACGATTCCGACGGATAGCGTGCTTTTCATGAACCGCGGTTACATAGACTCAATAAATCCAACCGCGAAGAAAATAAGCCAATTGAGAGACGGAACGGATTTCGACGGATATAGCGAGAAGCCCAAGGTCGAAATTTTGGCAGGTACTGAAGTTACGATTCACAAAATCTACAAGACACAGAAAGGAAGAGTCTACGTGACGGCACTTCTCGACGGAGAGAAAGTAGACGTCACCCGATTCTTCCGGACTGCTGATGAATCAGAATGAGGATGAATGAAGAATGTGCTAACCAGTCGGTCCATACAACTCGGGCCAAGCGCCCGAGTTGTGGCAGCAGCAAAGACATATCCTCACAACTTCCTGCACGACGGTTTCACAGCCCTCGCGTATGACCTTCACGTTCAGCAAAAAATGATCCGACTCCTAAGCATTATCCTCACACTCCTAGCCATTCCCCTTCTGGCTTCGACCGAGCTACCGACTCCACCAGATGGATACTCTTGGAAGCCTATCCTGGAGGGGCAGTCCGCTCTTCTCATACCCGAAGGCTGGCACTTCAAGTCCCAGCACGGAAAAAGCACTGATGGATTCTTCGTCTCCAAGGAAGACATCGAGAAGGAAGGCAAGTTCGACACCGGCTTGTCTCTCAACCTGATCAGGGACGTAAAAAAGAGCACTCAGTACACTCCGACTCAGTATTCGATCGGAATGATGTCTCAAATCGAGAAGGAGAAAGAGGTTCTTCTTGTCGACTCGAAGGACGCCGGCCCATTCAAGGCTATCACGATAAGGTATCGAGACGTGAAGCAGGGCCTACCTGACGTAGTCATCCACAATCTGTTCATAGCGAACGATCAGACCGGAACGCTTTGGTTCTACATGTTCGAATCGCCTGAGAGGGAATGGGAATCAGCATGGAAGATTGGAGATACGATCCTTAGCCACCTACTAATTGAAACTGAAATTTAAGCTGAACCAGTCGTCCCATACAACTCCGGCCAGCGCTCCGCGCTGACCTACGCATATGGACTTCACGTTAGGAAGATAAATGAAAGAAATAGCAACTCCTCTTGAGCTTAACAGAGCAGTGCTTGCCCAGAAGGCACTTCTTCATGCACAAGGCATCATCAAGCTTCTTCCTAATTTGAAAGGCGGTGATGCCCGCTCAGCCATGTGGGGTGCATTGTGCGTTTTCTACGCAAGACCATTTATGAGAAGTAATCGAACTCTCGGAACGATATCACACAAACTAGTTCCGAGAGAATTGAGAGACGTACATGAAGAAATCATCGAATACCGTAATACAATAGCGGCTCACTCGGACTATAATACCGAAGATCCTTCAGAACCCGTGAATGGAGTCACTTTCATGAGATCAGATGAGGGCATTTCTGTTGAGATCATCAACCTAGAACCTTCCGAAGAACTTCTCGATAATACCAGAATCCTCATAAATTCCGTGCTTGCGATGATCACGAAGCTTATTCTCGCATGCCTCAACGAAGGTCCAGCTTCAAAGTATCCATTCAAAAGCGGAAGGTACAAACTGAAAGTAGACTCAAAAGATGATTGGTTCGAGCCAGTTGAAAAAGAAAATAAATCCTAACCAGTCAGCCCATACAACTCCAGCCAGCGCTCCGCGCTGACTTCCGCGTATGGCTTTCACGTTCGAAGAAACAATGAAATCGTTCATCCTAGTTATTCTTCTGATACCGGCGATCTTCGCTGAAGACTTTACGCTTTCAGAGACATATACGATTGGTGAAAGAGTCGACATCCCAACCGATGGAATGCTCTTCAGGGTTTCACACATGCCCTGCGTTCACTCTAGGATCCAAAGTCCCCATGTTCACCACGATTTCACTGAAGAAGAATTCAAAGAAGCATTGAGAACCTACTTGGTCATCACGGATTCCGAATGGAAGAATGGGTACTTTCGATCGAACGAACCTCCAAGCGAAGCAAAGATTTTTGATGAGAAGAAACTAAAGTACACATTTTATTTAGACAGTACTTACACTGGGAGACTTTTTCTGCACGAATCGAACGAAGTCGTTTTCTTGGCCAAGGAGCGATCAGACACGATGAATCCTCAAGTAAAAATAGATTTATTCGAACCAGTCAGCCCATACAACTCCGGCCAGTCGCTCCGCGACTGACCTCCGCGTATGGCTTTCACGTTGAGTAATGAAAAAAGAAGAGAAATTTCCCAAATTGTATACTGAAGCCCAAAAGCTTCGGGCTCATTTTGGCGGAAGGATTTACCAAAACCGAGGTCACCTCTTCTCAATCAGAAACCAATCACGCAGTCCAAAAACAGAAATCGGGATCAATGAAAAAACAACCCTGATTGCTCTAGAAGGTCTTTCCAATCTGAACGCACGAATATCAACCAACAAAAAGAATAAATGGAGGTATCCAAATAGATGTAGAATCAAAGAAGAGGAATCGACTTTCTACTTAGGCGAAGCAACCGGCGAAACAGAGTTAAGAAAATTTATAGAAGAGCTTCTGCCCGAAGTTCGTGATTTAATCTTGAATCGATCAATTTGGTTCAATCACGAAGAGGATTCATGGTTTCTAGAAATTCCAAGTACATCGTTTGAAGAGATTCTTTCAGCCATCGAAATACTAGAACAAAAACCTACTCAACCAGACGGCCCATACAACTCCGGCCAAGCGCTCCGCGCTTGACCTGCGCGTATGGCCTTCACGTTCTACAAAAAATAGATGACAGAAATCTTCAACAACCCTTGGATAGTCGGCGTTGGAGCCGGCGTTATCAGCAGTCTAATTGTCGCGTTTCTGACCCGTTCTATCTTTTCCAAACGCGACAAGAAAGAATACGCCCAAAAACTAACTCTAGCGAATAGCGAAATACTGTACGCAATTCGGCCTGGAGTATCAGAAGGCTCCATCCCGACTTTGGGCGTGATTCAAAGCATGATTCGAGCTACAGCCCGAAAATACGGAGTGGACGAAGAAGACATACACTCTGCACAGGACATTGGCGACGAACTCATAAAGGAAGTGATGGACTCCTCATTCATATCTGCCTCGGCGAAAAGCGATTTCTGCGTTAAGCTGGAAGAGATAAAAAAGAAGCCAGAGGAAAGAAAAGAAGAGAGACCTGATGTCATAAGAGAATACGATATGATGTCGAAATATCGCCGTCAGACGGTTACCATGATCAGTATGCTCGCAGGTACACTAAGTGCTGTTATGGGAGTAGTTGTGACCTTCCAGATGGATGGCGTTACCAAAGACGAAAGACTACTTTGGTTGGCTCTACCAGCCGGCATCACCGTTCTAGCAGCCTTTCTGATGAAAATACTCAAGGATCTACAGACGATGAGGATGGAGACCATGAGATTCAGGTTCATGGGAGCAGAGATGCACTTCAAGAAAGACAAAGAAAAGAAGGTAGAACCAGGCGGCCCATACAACTCCGGCCAGTCGCTCCGCGACTGACCTACGCGTATGGCCTTCACGTTCTGCAAAAAAAAATGAAATCCTCAGCGATACTGACTGTTTTGTTCCTCTTCGGCAGACTAGCGTTCGGAGGCCCAGAGGTTTCAACTCCAAAGACTACAAAGATTTGGAATCAGAATTTCGACGTAGTCTTCGAGTCCAGCGATACAGAAACAATTGAACGAATCACGGAAGGAATCCGAAGTTCGAATGAACAAAAGAATCAAAGAACTCGAGAGTCATACTCACACAAAATAGATTTATCAGAAAGATGGCTCTATGATTCTGAAACAGGAGAGCTACAGTTGCTTTCCAAGTCCCAGCAAAAGGTTTGGAAACTAAAGAAAGAAGATAGAATGTACCTCAATTCTCTGCTGAAAGAAAATAGGCAGAACCAGTCAGCCCATACAACTCCAGCCAGCGCTCCGCGCTGACTTCCGCGTATGGCTTTCACGTTCGAAGAAATAAGTATGAGCACAGTCATTTGGACAATTGTCAAAACCTCCGACAAGACGATCTCTGACGAAACAGATCATCTCTTGATCTACAAACATGCATCCAAGCTAGACAAGTTGTGCTCCAAACTTGGCGTAGCCAATCTCTCTAGTTTTCACGACAACACAGATCTAGCGGTCAATTTGATGGACGAACTTGCTGATGAAGACGTTGAGACATACAAAAGAAAGAATGAAAAATGGCACGATATTAGCAAGGGTATCGAAAGCCTAGAATCACTCATTCAACACTTGGAAAGAAACGAGATAAAGTTTGGTTTGTTCGACAAAGCATCATCCAAGGAGATGATCGTCGAACTATCAGAGGTAAGAAATTGGTTGGCGGGTAAAAAGGATTCTTCGGAGGGATTTCATCTATGTGTTGTGATGTAGAGTTGAATTCGAACCAGTCGTCCCATACAACTCCGGCCAGCGCTCCGCGCTGACCTGCGCGTATGGACTTCACGTTCGAAGAAAATGAATAAGCTAATTACGGTTACTCTTTCGATGGTCTTAGCCACTTGCCTTTATGGATCGCCGTCGAAGAAGGAACTGATCGATCGCTTCGAACAAAACTACGATTTATTCTTTGAACTGGCACAAACATTCGAAGCACAAAAGGAACGCCACCCCGACTTCAGAGGAATTGATCTAAAATATCACAGCCCCATGAGGGTCCAGCTCAGGGAAGAAGAGCTAAAAAGACAGAGAGATCTGATGACGGATCTAAAACTAACTCATCTGACAGATGGAAGGCTTCTGAATCATGGATTAAAAAGCCCGATCTATTTCATTCATCACGTCAAAGACGAAGAACATGGAGCCGGACACATTTATTCAACCTTCACAGGGTATTTAAAAGCCGAAGGTGACCCAGCCACAGATTTCAACAAACAACTTATTAGAGATGAATTCGCATTTATAAATCTAGAAGAAATCAGTGAAGGTTGGTTCTTCTATCAGTGGAAAGCCTTTTCAATGGAACTAGATCTTGAACCTTTTGAAATAGAATGATTCGAACAAATCGGTGGTCACAATTCCGGAGGCTGCGCCTCCTCCATCGTGACACCTCTGCGTTGGGAGAAACAATGAAACCACTAATCCTCAGTCTGACTTTCGCATGTCTCTTTCTCGGTTCGGATCTTTCTGCAGATCCAGTACTCGACTACTTCGAGAATCGACCAGACTACCTCTTGAAGGAGGGGACGGAAGGCTCACCACGTACCGACGTGACTTGGGTTCGCGTAAAAGAGCCTGAATCATCAATTCATGAAGGAGAGGCGGTACTCGAGCTCTCAGCGACTGTGCTAAGTTCCTATGATGCGGTGAATCTGATGAGTCATACGGAATACATCGCTGAAGTCACTCTACCAAAAGATAATCGACCTATCCTGAAAGAAGATCTGTTCGTTATCCACTCGGATAGATGGAATGATCTGATGGGAGACGAGACTAACCCGTACAAAATTGGCTCGGTAATTAAGATAGAAGTTTATGGTGATCTAGAAGATACGAGTACTCTAAGCTTCATTCTGAAAGAAATAATTCCCAACCAGTCGTCCCATACAACTCCGGCCAGCGCTCCGCGCTGACCTACGCGTATGGACTTAACGTTCGGCAGAAAAAATGAACTACACAACCCCAGAAGACCTAGAACTGCTCAAAAGCATTCGCGGGAGCTTTCGTGGCAAAAAGACCGATACGATAGTTGGGTTGTTCTTCGCCGTGCTGATGATGACAGCTTTACCTTCGATTACGATTTACACCTTCTTAGTCGGCGATGGCGGCCTTTCCCCGACAAGCATCAAAGATATCTTTTTCGTGGCGCTGAACATACTCTCGATACCTTTTGGAATCTTTCTGTGGAGGTTCACGGGCATGAGATATGAATTCGATGGAGAAAGAATTACTCACAGATTCAGAAATGGAAAAGCATATCGAGAGATCAGAATCTCGGATCTGATCGAAGTCACAAAGAGAGAGGAAGGCGTCTATTTCTTAAGAACTGAAAGAAGCGAACTTTCACTAGTCATCACAAAAGAACTACAAAAAGAAATAGCCGAACAAGTCGGTCGTCACAACTCCGGCCAGCGCTCCGCGCCGGCCTCCGCGTGACACCTCTGCGTTCGACAAAAGAAAATGAAAAGACACCTAATTCTATTGGCAATCGCATCATTCACTCTTGGAGCATCGGCAGCTTTTCTAGTCATGTCTGCAG
>NZ_JARXHY010000036.1 GCF_031127815.1 Pelagicoccus sp. SDUM812003
AGGCAAGAGATGAAAGAAGAAAATAAGCAGAACCAGTCAGCCCATACAACTCCGGCCAGCGCTCCGCGCTGACCTCCGCGTATGGCTTTCACGTTAGTCTCAAAAATATGAAAACCCTACTCACATTGTTACTAATAGCAATTCTATCAATCTTCGGCTTAGCGGCCTATACCTACGTCCGTGCATCAACTGTTTCGGACGTTTACAAAAATTACACAGGTATACCTATTGATTTACGGCAGACTCCGGACGATGGAGATCGTTCTATATGGTTTTGTGCTAAGCCTGGGTTCCCTGGACATGCCTTCATTCTGCTCACAGATCTAGACTCTGAATCTGGGAAAAGGAATGCACTTACACTTGGAATATACCCAGATACAGATAAAAAGAACCAATTCTTATCATCATCGATGGTTGTGACTGACGAGAGCACTAGACCTGAAGGGCTGACCTTCACAGGCAAAGAGCCCACTCTCATAGTAAAAGTATCGAAGCATGATTATGAAAGAATCCAGTCTATGCTTCCCAAGACAGGAAAGCAGTTAGGGATTCACTACGCACTAGTCACCAACGATTGCCTCGGTTTGGCAATTGACGTTGCAAAGTCACTCGAAAAATCAGGCCTTAAGGTTCCGGAGAGAGCGTTATTTCTGAATTTTCCATCCCCTTACATAGAAGAACTAATCAGAGTGAATACTTTGACTAACCAGTCAGCCCATACAACTCCAGCCAGCGCTCCGCGCTGACTTCCGCGTATGGCTTTCACGTTAGCTAGAAAAATGAAATCAAACGTCTTCATCCTGATGGCCGCTGTTCTCGCTTCTCTAGCTGTAGCAAAGGACGATGCGAAGTTCTACAGAATCATCACCGATTTCAATTTGGACGGATTTCGCGACGTTGCATTTTCCGAACCGGATCTTTGCGGTAACGCAGGTTGTTGGTGGACGATTCACTTCGGCAAAGAGAATGGATCTTTCGAGAATGAGTTCACCTCTCTCTTCTTCCATCCACTCGCTTTCAATATCTCCGATAAGGGAGATACTTCGACCATAACAGTCTATCATCGAGGTGGAGGTGGCGAAGGTTCACTAATCACTTACGAAATTGAAAGATTTGAATTCATAGAGATTTCGACTCAAACAATCCATCCAGACGACAATGGGAATGAAGGTGACCAAGCTCTTTATGAGAGTCTTTTCGGAGAGCTAAGAGCCAACCGACTCGATGAGAGCTTATCCAAGGACCAGTATTTCAAACAAATAGAAGAAATAAAAGCTAACCAGTCAGCCCATACAACTCCGGTCAGCGCTCCGCGCTGACCTACGCGTATGGCTTTCACGATGGACGAAAGTAATGAGCGAAGCGACTATGGCGTAACGCATGTTACGCTTACCCCGAAGGGGTCGAAAAATTTTGAAAAATCGACTATTTGAAAAAATCGAAGGAATCCTGACTCGAAATCTCCAAAATCCTGATACGAAAGGTCTGAGTTCGACGATCAAAGCCCCCTTACACGGATTCTCTTCTGAAAACCCCGACGACAATCTCGAAGAAAAGAAAAAAATCAGAAAAGAAAGAAAGCTCCTGCACTGAAGACTTCGACGATCCATCTCCCTCCTGCCCCGACCAAAAAGAAAAACCTCATGCGCGAAGACTCGACGATCTGGCAGAATTCGAAGAAAATTAGCTCACAGGAATCCAAACCTCAAACCCCAGAAAATAATGTCCATCCAGTCGGTCCATACAACTTCGGCCAGCGCTCCGCGCTGACCTACGCGTATGACCTTCACGTTCGGTAAAAAATGAAGGAAACCACATTTTACCCCAGCAAAACAAAGCACGCCCTGCTGTTGCTTGTTTCGATCACTTTCGTTGCAGGCGGAATTTGGCTAGCCAAGAATGGAGATTGGATGGGGCACATTGCCTATGTGTTCTTCGGCTTGGGTGTAGTCGTATTCACGATACAGCTACTACCGAATAGTTCCTACCTAAAACTAAAAGAAGACGGTTTTGAGTTTTCAGCTCTCTTTCGTCGTCACTACGTCAAATGGAACGACATCAAACATTTCGGAATTATGACTCAAACACACAGAGGAATGACAACGAACAAGATGGTTGGCTGGGATTACAGGGAGGAATTCGAAGGAT
The DNA here is from genome assembly GCF_031127815.1 of Pelagicoccus sp. SDUM812003. Lineage (NCBI taxonomy): Bacteria > Pseudomonadati > Verrucomicrobiota > Opitutia > Puniceicoccales > Pelagicoccaceae > Pelagicoccus > Pelagicoccus sp. SDUM812003. Next base: position 2,149 of record NZ_JARXHY010000036.1, read on the forward strand.
CGGACTTAGGAAGAAAGATCTCAAAAAAGATAGGAGGAATCGAATCAGCCCTGCCAGATACATACGGAATGAAAGCAGAGGAGCTATTGTCGTTGATGGACGAACGCTTAAAAAGAAACGATACCGAACCAGTCGTCCCATACAACTCCGGCCAGTCGCTCCGCGACTGACCTACGCGTATGGACTTCACGTTGGGCAAAAAATTAATCCGCGTTTCTTCTCAAATCCAATGAAACACATACTCCAACTCCTCATATTAATCATTCTAGGACAAGCTAGCTACTCTGCTGTAGATCCACCTGAATCCATCAAAGGAACTTTGATCAGAGTTGATATCGACGAAGTAGTAGGCTCCCACCTAACCGATGGCACGATGGTTCTTCTGATCGACGCGAAAACCGATCAATACGTGTTGATATCTATAGACTATGGAGCTAGCGATGCTGGTGTTTATGAGTACGAGGTACGAGAGCAGAAAGGGTTCATAACCTTATATTCCCAGTTTAGCGGAACCACATTCGAATATGAAGTCACCTTCAATACTACTGGAACGGGGACTCTAGCACTTGTTAGCCCCTTCTACACACAAAAAGGCAGTTTCAGTGCTGCTTGGTGGTTTCATCCTGACGACTCACTCACCGTTAGCCTCAAGAACACGATAACTAACATCGATGCTGAAGATTTCGAAGTCTCTATCATAGTGGAAAAGAGCACAGATGGACAGGAATGGACAAAAGCAGATGGAAGTTGGGAGATGAAGAACGATGGAACTGCTGTATTCAAATATCCGAACCCAGAAGAATCAGTCTTTTTGAGAATCGCAGAACCTTAAAAAGAAGCCCAACCAGTCAGCCCATACAACTCCGGCCAGCGCTCCGCGCTGACCTGCGCGTATGGCTTTCACGTTCTGCAGAAAAAGATGCAACCAGCAAAAAAGCTAGCATTCGGAAAACCTGAAAATGGATGGATTGTCGTTCGACTTGGCGAGCGAGTAATTCACGCATCGGATGTTCCCTGTGACTCCATCGGCAATCTTGCCAGCAAACTAGTCTCCTTCCTTTCGGGGAGCAAAATGGAAAAGGTGGAATGGTCACTAGAACCTGAATACGAGACCTGGATATTTCAGGAGCAAGATGCCTTGGCCAGTTGGTCGGTGGAAAACAATCAGGGAGAGTTGATTCAAGCTATCCAATCAAGTAAAACTGAAATCGTGCAGATGGTGGCAAAGGCATTAAGGGATCTATATTCGTCACACATCGGGAAGTCAGATTTTAGCGATCAGGACTGGTCATGGTCATTCCCGATCAAAGAACTAAAAATCTTGGAACTAAAAAATTAAGCAGAACCAGTCAGCCCATACAACTCCGGCCAGCGCTCCGCGCTGACCTACGCGTATGGCTTTCACGTTCAGCAGAAAATGAAAAAGCTACTAACAGCAATCTTATCGCTACTTAGCATTGGAACCGCAAAAAGCACTCCAAGCGATACTGAAACCGCGGATCCGATGCTTGAGGACATTAGACACTACGCTCGACAGGAAGTGGCTGCTGGCTTCTCGACGGAGGAAGAAATCGTCCAAAACACAATCGACATTCTTTCTGATGATTATGACGAGAAGAAGCTAAGGGAGGCGGTCTCGAAAGAAGTGAAGCAGGCGATTTCAGACCACAAAGCCGAACAAGCGAATTGGCCGAAAGTTACGGACACCGATCGTCTGGACCTAGCTTTTCAGCAGCTCGAAGAGTTAGGCATCGTCTGCAGGCAGAACTTCAGTTGCTGCGGCACTTGCGGATCGGGCGAAATCTGGGACGAGATAGAAGCACAAGAAAAGAAGAAGAAAGTTAGGGGATACATCTTCTACCACATGCAAGACACGGAATCAGCCGTGGAAGGTGGTGGACTGTATCTAAACTATGGATCTACGGAAGAAGGCGAAGAGCCTGCTTTGTCAGTAGCACGCACCGTCGTAGAGACTATCGAAAAGAACGGGCTCAAGACCAATTGGGATGGTACTTGGGGTATGAGAATCGGAGTTACCCTTGACTGGAAGAAAAGAAGATAAGCTGAACCAGTCAGCCCATACAACTCCGGCCAGCGCTCCGCGCTGACCTCCGCGTATGGCTTTCACGTTCTGCAAAAAATGAAGAAACTCTTCGGAAAACTAACGATTTTGGTAATCTCCAGCGCATTGCTTTTCTATGCAGGTACACTCTTCGGAATATCCAAGTCCTATGGGACTATCCGAGATCTGGAGGTGGATGGCATATTTGGAGAATTCAATAGCGATATAATTACCCTCATCCTGTTGGAATCGGATCAATCCGACAAGGCGATCAAGGTATGTAAAGAAGGAATTTACATGAAGATTCCCATGCTTCATAGAATGCTTCAGGAAGAGAATACTGAAATCAGTGCTTACTATCTGAAAGAAATGATCCTATCTGCGAAGGATCTTGCTGAAGTCGCGGGATTTGACCCATACGTAATTTCCAAAGAAGATCTGGAAGAGAGTGAACAATTCTATGGTTCTACTCAAAACAGAACGGTCACAGTCAACGGCAAGAAGGTTACTGAGAATCCATTCTTCGCGTACAAAAGAGAGGCAAAAGAAATATTTACGATGTATGAGGACCAGAGGAGCGACCTCTACGAGTATATTGTTTACAAAATAAATAAGCAGAACCAGTCGTCCCATACAACTCCGGCCAGCGCTCCGCGCTGACCTACGCGTATGGACTTCACGTTGGGCAAAGCAATGACGAGCACATGGAAAATCGCGTTTGTTGGGGCGATCTTGATCGCGGGTTGCACTACACCTGTGCGATACGAGTATTTTGAGCCATCTGGCATGGGTGCTACCATCAGCTCGCCTGAAGAGGCACCAAAGAATGTCGCTCAGAAGAGGTTCGCAAGCGGTGAGCTAAGTGTTTGGTCGAACGTGACAGAGCATGGAACCATCGAAGTTTTACTCCGAGCAGAAGTCGCTGCAGGGCATACGTTATCATTTAGAAACGAAGAAGCGGTAATCATCAGTGGCGATAAGAAGGCAGTGGTAGGCCCACTTGTTTGGTCACAGTGGCGTATCGTCGATGGTCGCGGCGAATTCGCGGACGTTCCATTTGAAGCACCGCTCACTAGTCGTACCGTTGACGGTAGTCCTCCTAGGACAGGCACCCAGATTCTAGGGCGATATGATTGCACTGTGAAGCTTCCAGAGCAGTTTTCCAGTGTCCAAGATTTTAGTGTGGAGCTGCCGGCACCCTCAGGAGAAGAATCTCCCCTGCACCTGACTTTCATTCGGAAAGTCGCCGACTATCGCATGCATGTACAGCTCCAATGAAGAAGAGCCCAACCAGGCAGCCCATACAACTCCGGCCATCGCTCCGCGATGACCTCCGCGTATGGCTTTCACGTTAGTCGAAAAATGAAAAACTACGATTTGATATGGGAAGGCGTTAAGCTCACAGTGCACTTTCGCGGAACCTTGACGCTCGAGGATGTCTTTCAGCTCTGCAACGAAAGGATTGGGAACGAGCTTTTCTGCTCCGTAAAATACGTTTTGAACGACATGTCGGAGGTAGATTCGATAACTTTGAAAGAAGAGGAGATGAACTACGCAAATATCTACTCTAGCGTTTCCCGACTATTCGGAGATCGACGCGATCTCCTATCCGCTTTTGTCGTTCCCAATGACGAGATAGAAAAAAAGGTACAAAGATACATCGATGCTTCTCAAAAGAAGCCGAACGATTGGCAAAGGAAGATTTTCAGATCAATAGAACAGGCGGATGCTTGGGCTATGGAGAAACTAAAAAAGTGACTAACCAGTAGGAATGAGAAGGCACAGAGACGAGTCGCCATGAGGCGACCCGTCAATATAGTGCCTTTATGAATACAGCTACTACAACTCACACC
>NZ_JARXHY010000037.1 GCF_031127815.1 Pelagicoccus sp. SDUM812003
TAGCTGTATTCATAAAGGCACTATATTGACGGGTCGCCTCATGGCGACTCGTCTCTGTGCCTTCTCATTCCTACTGGTTCGACCTATCTTTCATTGGTGCTTTCGAGAAACTCTCTTTGTGAAAAGCCTTGAGTATCGATGATTTCTCCTTGTGCGTTCATGACTTTCGCGAATTCTTCGAAGTAGATGACAACCTTCTCTAGCTCACCTTTAGCGTCGAATCGGTCTGCTCGTATAATCCTTCCGTCTTCGGCGTAGTAGGGAATTTCGGTGTAGAGCACTTCGTCGGACTCATCGAGGACGGTGAACTTCACAACTCTTCCGTTCTCGTTGGTTTCATAGACGCCTCTTGTCTTTACGCTACCGTCCGCCTTGTAGGTGAAATGGTCCGGTTTCACTTGGTCCTGTGCTTCGGAAAACGAAACCAGAAATATGACGAGAAGTGAGAATAGGGGTAGTTTTTTCATATTGTTCCTTTCGTCGAACGTGAAGCTCATACGCGTAGGCTAGCGCGGAGCGCTGGCCGGAGTTGTATGAAGCGACTGGATATGCCTTCTTTTTTTGAACTGGCTTCGCATGATTCTACTTTTCCTTTGGTCATGCCGGCCTGTGGCTGAACTTGTTGTAGAGCTTTACTGCTAGAGTTGGTAGAAGGAACCACCAAATCGAACCGATCACTCCGTGGTAAATGGCCGGGAGGTAGACATTGTTCCATTCGTAATTCCCGTCCACGTGGAGAAACGGAATAAACAGACCAAGGCTGACTGGGAAATCTCCGAAGAGGAGGATAAGCCAAATCATCGGAGCTTCTTCGTGAGTGCTCTGACTGTAGAAGAAGCAGATCAACAATACGACCGTATGAAGTGTGAAAAAGGTCGATCCTAAGATGAGTGCTGTCTTCTTATTCTGCATATCGTCAAAGCCATACGCGGAGGCCTAGCGCGGAGCGCTTGGCCGGAGTTGTATGAGCTGCCTGGTTCGTCCAAATTTTCATTTCTGTTTAGTAGAGCTCGTGCTCGAACTTTCTTTCGTAGAGATACCAGTTTTGATCGATCGGAGTAAAACGGATATCTTCGCTTTTCCCACTTTCTCCTAATTCGTTTTTGGTGCTGACGAAACCTCTCTGGATGCCAATGTCTGGGTGATCTTCGTACTCGATCAAGATGTAGACCGTGTCTTCGAAATCCATTCCCGAAAAATCTCCTTTCATGACAGAGAGCACTCCGGATACCTCCATCATCGATCGTATCGATTCGAAATCCTTGGGACTGATAGCTATAGACCTTGGACTGTAGCTCTGCAGATCAACGTGGTTCAAATCGGGATACACCTCTAGAACCGTAGAAAACTCATCTCGAATCTTTTCCAGAGAAGATCGCTCCTTGTGAAAGAGCTCCTGGAGTTCTCCCGCAAGTGAATTTGCAGTGAAAGCTGCCAACGCGAGGAGTGCTAAGATCGGTTTCATTTTTTGACGAACGTGAAAGCCATACGCGGAAGTCAGCGCGGAGCGCTGGCTGGAGTTGTATGGGCTGACTGGTTAGGCATTTTTCCATTCCCACCATGTGTAGTGAGATTCTCTTTCTATGATTCTGAGTTTATTACCACATCGTGTGCATTCTGCGAGGTAGTAGTCGACCCACTTGTTATCGATTCTAACTGTATCCGTAATTCTAATGCTTCCTTTCTTTTCCTCAAGGTTTGGATCAACGCCATGCTCCAAGTATAGGCAACAAGGACACTCTGTGCTATCGCGATGAAACTCGATAACTCGTATCGCAAAATCAACAAACCTTTGGTTCGGAGCAAACGCTCCACCCATTTTGAGTCCTGCTGTTCTGTTCTTGATGGCTTGAAGCCTAGGAATAAGTGGCAATATGCGATTCCTATTCTGACTAAGCGAAATGATCTCGCATGAGGAACTCCACACCTTGTGAGTATCTCGCGAAGTGATCTCTTCGAAGACTCTCGAATCAGAGGAGTTCTCTGACTTTGTGAAGAGGTTGAGGAGTTTTGAGATCATTTTTCTGCCTAACGTGAAGGTGATACGCGAGGGCCTAGGTTGTACGTGGTGAAAGAGTAGGGCAAGATCTGCCCCTGCTGCATCCACAACTCGGGCGCTTGGCCCGAGTTGTATCGACCGCCTTGTTGGACCTAATCTTTATTTTCATCGTACTCATATTCGCTGAATCTTTTGATCCATCCATCTTCAGTGAACAACTCGCCGTGAAGCCCATCGGACTCTTGAGCGATATCCTTTCCGTCTACTTGCACGATGATTCCTTCTTCTGAATCTGAAGCTTCCTGAAAAGCGTAAAGGAGATCATGCATCATGCCAGTGGTGAGATCGTCAACTAGCTCTCTAATCGTTTGTTTTTGCTCTTCTGAGAATTCGGCTAGTGACCTCTGAAGGCTTTGCTGATCGGGAGCTTTCGCAGCACCGCTGAGGAGCGTATTCAAATTGTGGAGAGCTTGATCTCTGGTGTTCCTCACAAAGAACTCTCCGAACTTTTCGATCTCTTTCATTTAGTTTCGTCCAACGTCGAGGCCACACGACGAGCGCTTGCGCTCGTTGTGTGAGCCGTCTGGTTAGCTTTATTTTTTAAGTGTTATTGGCAGTTTTGCATGCCACTTCACGGGGTGTCCGTCCTTAAATCCTGGAGAGTATCTTGCTGTCCTAGCGATTCTTCGCATCGTTTCGGCTATCATACCGTATTCAGAATTTCTTACTATAGCTTTTACGACTTCTCCATTTTCATTAACCAATATCTCGAGATCAATTGTTTGACTTCCTATTTTGTCTAGGACACCGAAATCGAAGAGTCTTAGTTCATTATCATTTGGTTTTATAAGGATTTTTGGTTGTTCGTCTAGTTGAGATACGGATAAGTATCCTTCAGGAATGGCGTCATTTTCACTCGTTGGATTCCCTAGGTTTCCGATGTCAAATGTTCTAGCGATATGGACTTCCTTCTTGGCGCATGACGCTAGTGCCAGTAGTGAAAACGCTAGGAATAAGTTCTTCATCTATATTTAGCTAACGCTAAGCTGATACGCGAGGGCTAGTAAACCGTCGTGAAAGAGTAGGGTGAGGTTCGTCCTTGCTGCTTCCACAACTCGGGCGCTTGGCCCGAGTTGTATCGAGCGACTTGTTCGACCTAATTTTACTTTGCAGATAGTAAATCATAGATTCCCTTTATTCCAAAACCGAAGACGATCAGAAGGACGAGTCCAAGTGCGAGACAACCGTATTTGAAAACCTGATCTTTCGTAGTTTCTTTTTCATCAAGTTCTTTTCTATTTTCTTCGAATCGTACTTCTAAGAAATCGCTGTCCAATTCGGGTTCGGTCCCGACATCGCCTTTCTCGATAGCTTCGTCTATTTTCTTCTTCAGGATTTCGAGACCTTCTTTGTTTCCGGAAAGCGTACCACTTCGATCACCATACTCGTCGTAGATCGTGACCCATGCTTTGGGTTTTTCGGTTTCGCTCATTTCTATTTTTTGTCGAACGTGAAAGCCATACGCGTAGGTCAGCGCGAAGCGCTGGCCGGAGTTGTATGGGCTGACTGGTTAGTCCTGCTTTCTTTTGAGCTTGATAGTATCATTGGGCGTTCCGTTCCAATCTTTAGCTCTTGTGTTATCTTCAAGCACACGAATCAAAATCTCATCGTGGGCTATTTTTTTGATGATAAATGGTATCTTTGAAGCTTCTTCTCCATCGGTTATTCGTATCACATCTAAATGTGCTGGAGATTGGTTCTCATCATATTTGTAGACGAATGTAGAATTCGTGTTGGCGTATTTATCCCTAATGCTTTTACCGCCTATGGTCAGGTCAACTGTTCCATCCGGTTTAAGTGTTAGGGTGCCAATCAATCCCGAGTCATCTGCGCCTTCCCAGCAACCGTACAGCCAAGAATCGTTACTTTCGTTTGCAGAGGAGAAAGCCGGAAAAAGCAGGCAGAGAATTAGGAGTGTGAATATTTTTTTCATCTTTTCTGACTAACGCTAAGCTGATACGCGAGGGCTCGGTAACCGTCGTGAAAGTAAAGGGTGAGATACGTCCTTGCTGGTTCCACAACTCGGGCGCTTGGCCCGAGTTGTATCGAGCGACTTGTTCTGCTTGATTTCTTTCATTCAGATGGTCGGAGTTTTTCGTTCAGATCTACTTTTTCTTCTGATCTCTTCGATCTTTTCATCTCTCTTTCGTATTCTTTCTTTGCTCATCCAAAACCTGCCAAAAAACGTGAGAGCGAGTACGGAAGCAGCTATCGTTCGAAATAGGGACTTGTAGGCTAATCGGTAACCTTCGTTGTTTTCGATCCAATAATCGTATCCACTCCATAGTGCAAAGACTGCCAATAGGATGGCTAAAACAAGGTAGGTTTTTCGATTCATCTATTTTCGCAGAACGTGAAAGCCATACGCGGAAGTCAGCGCGGAGCGCTGGCTGGAGTTGTATGGGCTGACTGGTTGGACCATTCTTTTCTTCTCATCTCGAAATTTCTAATGGTCTGATTGTTTCGAGTTTAGGCCAAGACTCTATGTCTGTTCCATCTATCGACCAAGCCTCTAGTTCGGTGATAGATCCATTGCTTTCCCATAACGTGATTCCCATCAAGCCGGATTCTGTGTCTCCACCTTGGAAGTCTGCTAAAATCGATCTTTCTTTTTCTCTTTTAGTTCCAGGCGTGAACATCACTGTCGGGCAAGATCCGCATCCACACCGTCCAAAGACATGAAGTGAATCTATTTCTTTCTCTCGTTCTGGCTGGGTTTCAGAGAGTAGCTTTCGAAGAATCGATCTTTCGGAATCGGAAAGCTCGCGATAAACGGGAATGCTGTAGGGAAACGTATTCAATTTTCTATTTCGTCCAACGTGAAGGTCATACGCGTAGGTCAGCGCGGAGCGCTGGCCGAAGTTGTATGGACCGACTGGATGGACATTGTTTTCTGGGTTTTGGGGTTTGAATTCCTGTGAGCTAACTCTCTTCGAATTCTGCTAGATCGTCGAGTCTCCGCACATGAGGTTTCTCTTTTTGGTCGGGGTAGGACAGAGCTGGATCGTCGAAGTCGTCAGTGCAGGAATTTTCTTTGTTTTCTGATCTTTTCTTTTTCTTCGAGGTTGTCGTCGGAATTTTCGGAAGAGATTCCGTGTAAAGGGTCTTTGATCGTGAAACTCAGACCTTTCGTATCAGGATTTTGGGGATTTCTAGATTCGATTCCTTCGGTTTGTTCAAATAGTCGATTTTTCAAAAATTTTCGACCCCTTCGGGGTGAGCGTAACATGCGTTACGCCATAGTCGCTTCGCTCAATTATTTCGTCCATCGTGAAAGCCATACGCGGAAGTCAGCGCGGAGCGCTGGCTGGAGTTGTATGGGCTGACTGGTTAGGATTCATTTCTTTTCTATTGGTCTCACTCG
>NZ_JARXHY010000038.1 GCF_031127815.1 Pelagicoccus sp. SDUM812003
AAATTTGGTCGAACAAGGCGCTCGATACAACTCGGGCCAAGCGCCCGAGTTGTGGACGCAGCAAGGACGTATCCTACCCTACTCTTTCACAACCATCAACCTAGGCCCTCGCGTATCAGCTTCACGTTATCCAGAATGAAACTCTCCATACTTTTCACCTTATTCGCGATGGCATGCGTTTCACCTTCTTGGACGATGGCGAGCGATGTAACGCAGGTTTCGCTCGTCCAACTAATTGCCAATCCTGAAAAGTACCAAAACAAAACAGTCGCGGTTTTTGGATACATCCACGTTGGATTCGAAGACTCCGCATTGTTTCTCAGTGAAGAGCATTCAAAATATGGAGACACAAAAAGTGCCATTTGGGTATCTTACGCCGAGGCATCTGAATTCTCGATCTCCTACAATGACAATGGAATTTCTAGAACCTCAGATAAGCCGATGGAAGACCTAAAGCGTTTTGACAGAACTTGGGTAGGGCTGATGGGAAAGTTCAGTTTCGAGAAACTTGGAGACGGACACATGGGAATGTTCGCAGGTGATATCGAAGTTACCAAATTGGTTTCACATCTACCAATCGACACAATAGAAAAGAAGGATAACCAGTCAGCCCATACAACTCCGGCCATCGCTCCGCGATGACCTACGCGTATGGCTTTCACGTTGGACAAAAAAATAGAATGAACCCTTTTCAAACGGACTTCGAAGAGCAGTCACTCCAAACGCTCTACCGAAAAATGAAGAAAACTGCGATGGCACGTTTCAACAGTGCCGAACGCTTGAGGAGACATCAGACTTTTACCCTCTGGACTCTTTCTCTCTTTTCCGCTGGTTTGATCGTTTTGTCAGCGATCCCATCTTTTGGTATCCAAGTTGAAGCCAACGAAGAGACCTACACTTTTCTTCAGTTTATTCTCTCCCTTTTCGTCCTAGTCATCTCTCTGCTTTTAGCTTCGAGCAACTACGCACACAAAGCTGAAAAGACCCATCGATGCGCCTTGGAAATAAATGATCTCTGTCATGAGATATTACCCAAATGCAAAGAGAATCTCGATGACGATCTTTATCACACTACTCGATTCAAGTACTCGAATGTCCTGAATTCATACGACAATCACGAAGACTTAGATTTCGATTTAGTTAAGATTCAGCTTCCAGAAGAGTATTCACTTACGAAAAAACAGAAAATATTCATAAAACTGAAGTATTGGCTTACTTTCTGGATCCATGCCCTTCTCATACTTATTCTCCTTTCTGTGTTCTTCACAGTTTTCATAAAGAAAGAAGAGTCCAACCAGGCAGCCCATACAACTCCGGCCAGCGCTCCGCGCTGACCTACGCGTATGGCTTTCACGTTCTGCAAAAAATAGAAAATGCGAAAGATCGATCCAATTTCAATATGCGACGACTTCATCCATGAAATCGATGATTTGACCAATTTCTGGAGATCTTTCGACGCCAAAGCGTCGACAGCATCAGAGCGCACAATGCTAATCGAATTGGTTTTCCATCGTGGATACGTCGCAGTCGAAGCCTTTATCTCAGCATGGCTGCTTGGAGCGATCAACCGTGACTCGAGTCAGTTCCTCCTAACGAGAAAGCAAAGAATCACACAGTCTATAAATTCAAAATTCACAACTTGGGACGAGTCGCACATACACTATAACCCACCCAAACATCCAAAGGCGAACGAACTTGAAGAATTGATGGATCCAGACGGATGGAACGTCACATTCAAATCTTACGAGAAGTTGAAGGAAAGAGCCAGCGAATGGTTAAGCTCTACATATAAGTCGAAAGTAGACTCAGTACCCTCTCATCGTCGAAAAGTGATCGATGCAGCAAAAGCGATCAGAAACTGTATAGCACACCAAAGCAGATCTTCATTTGAGGACATGAAAGAGAGCTTAACCACTCTACCTGTGACGGGAGTATGCTCCAAGCTAAGGAGGAACGTTCGTTCTGTAAATAACGTCGGTACTTACCTGAAGTCAGTAAGCAAGGGACAAACCAGACTTGAACTATACTTTTCCGAGTTCAAAGAATTTGGTACAAACTTAAAATGAGGCAGAACCAGTCAGCCCATACAACTCCAGCCAGCGCTCCGCGCTGACTTCCGCGTATGGCTTTCACGTTGGAAAGAAATATGATTCGAATCACACATATCGTACTGGCAGTATTCTTACTCGCAGGATGTGCAGGTACCGATAGCATGCGCTCGCTTCAGCAGACGAGTCTAGACAGGACCACAAACTCAAAGATTGACCGACATGTGCAGTTCCTGGGCGAATCCGAGCAGAGAACATTAGACTCGAACGTGTATTTGTTCATCCACTCTGCTTCGATAATTTTTGCCTTGTCAGACGATATGCACCCAACGGTTGAAGAAATCGTATTGGATGATGGGGACATTGGAAACAAGATCGTATGGAAGAATGCACACGGTCCTGCAGAAGGAGAAGGCATGCGAGGAGGAGTAGCCTGCCCGATTTCAGAAGATGGTTATTTTCTAACAGCGTATCATGTGCTGGAAGATCGGATCACTTGGCTTTGGACCGAGCAAGTCGTGGGGGATACCGAAGGCGGAAGTGACCCTACGACAGTCCACCTATTTGGGAAGCTTAGGATTGTTTATGCCGACAAGAAACAAGATTTCGCAATTGTGAAAGCTGACTACAAAGTCAGGCACTATTTAGAAATTCGTGAGTCGCCCCTACAGAAAGGTGAAGAGGTCTTCGGAGGTGGACCATGGCACAATACTGGAGCAGGTGTTATCCAATCTGAATCGAGAATCGATTCATACGACTTAGAAGAGATAGATCAGTACAGAAGGATCTATACTTCTGTTCCATTGGCAAAAGGAGACAGTGGTTCCCCTTTAGTCGATAAGAAAGGAAACCTAATAGGAGTAAATACCGCAGGATCCCATCTTAAACCTTGGATTTTCTCAATGGCTACGATGCCTGACAAGGCGTCAATCATGGGAATAATTGAAAAAGATAGAATTTCCAACCAGTCAGCCCATACAACTCCGGCCAGCGCTCCGCGCTGACCTACGCGTATGGCTTTCACGTTCTCTGAAAAATAATGAACGAAGCACTGTCAGCGACATTTCAAGTTATCCTCGTATTACTTCCGATAGTGGCCGCTGTTGTCGTTTGGAAAAACAAAGAGCCAAAGAAAAGACGATGGTTACTCTCCCTTCTAGCTACCTCCTTATTCGGATACCTGATTCTGCTATTCAACTCGACACTCGTTGATGACAGTTTGAGAGAAAAGATTCTAGAGTTTGATTTGGACCAAAACGGAACCTTCTCCGAAGAAGAAAAGACACCAGAGTTCAAAGAAATGGCAGAGAGACTGACGAGCGACACAGCACGAAGACTAGCACCGATCACAGGAATTATCCTCTACCCTATCTACTCAGCTTTTTGTCATTTCCCACTGTTTGTTATTACGATCTTAAAAAGAAGAAAAAATAGAGAGAACCAGGCGGCCCATACAACTCCGGCCAGCGCTCCGCGCTGACCTGCGCGTATGGCCTACACGTTAGGAGAATCAAATGAGTAGACGTTGGCATATTTCGTTCTTCATAAGCGGAGACGAGTTTGCTCCCAGCAAATTAAACATCCCCTTCACCGAATCGAACGATCCTGGCGACATAGCGAAAACCGGAAGGTTTAAGGGAAAGCCGAGGCCATACGGTAGTGCTTGGTACGTCACTCCTGAACACCTGAATCCTTCAGAATCGTTTGCCCACCTACTCGAAGTATTCGAATCAAGACTAGATGATTTGAGGTTGGTTGGTGCCACCGATTGGCATATATCGGTGAATCGAGAGTACTACGCTCAATGTAACGAGAGTTTTTCACGTGAAGACCTTGAAATGATCCTCAGATTGGAATGTGGATTCGACTATTCAGCTTTCACGATAACTGAAGAAGAAGAGCAAAAGATTGATCAGGAAGATGAAGGTAGAAACAAAGAAGATTAATCCTAACCAGTCAGCCCATACAACTCCGGCCAGCGCTCCGCGCTGACCTACGCGTATGGCTTTCACGTTCTGAAAAAATGAAGAATCCAAAGTTAACGGCAGCAAACACGATGCTCATTGTCGAGAACGTCAAAAAGACCGCAGAGTTCTATCGTGATAAGCTAGGTTTCGCGATAGACTTCGTTTTCGAAAAGAACGATGAAGATTCAGTTCCCTTCGCTTGTGTCAGAAAAGACAGTTATGCGGTTTATTTCGAAAGTTACCCGTCATTCAACAAAGATTATGAAAACTTCGTAGACGTAAAGGTGAAGTGTGGGATCTATTTCAAGGTAGACGATGTAGACGCACTCTATGAAGAATTAAAACAAAGAGACGTATCCTTTGTTTGGACACCCACAACACAGGCATACGGAAATCGAGATATGAAGATCCTCGACAATAATGGATACCAAATCCTGTTCGGGACAGATGTTGAAAACAAATAATCAGAACCAGTCGGTCGATACAACTCCGGCAAGCGCTCCGCGCTAGCCTCCGTGCATCACCTCGACGTTCTGCAGTAAAAGATGAACCCAACGATTGAATACAGGATTCCTACCCTTCTCGAATACAACGATCTTCGCGAAGAGGTTGGCTGGGGCATTCCTGATTCATCAGCCACTCTTGAATCTCTAAAGAACGCTTTGCACACGGTTTGCCTGAAGTTGGACGAAGAGTTGATTGGAATCGGAAGGATCGTTGGCGACGGTGGCCTCTTCTTCTACGTCCA
>NZ_JARXHY010000039.1 GCF_031127815.1 Pelagicoccus sp. SDUM812003
AAAGCGACCGCCGACGAAGACGGTTGGGCTCGCCTCGGCCCCGTCGGCCAGCACATCCAGAACCAAGGCTCCTTCGACGCCCGCAACTACGGATTCTCCAAGCTCAGCGACCTCTTCGCCGCCATCGACACCTTCGAAGTCAAGAAACAGAAGAACGGCCCCGGCACCATCCTCACCGTGCGCCTGCGAAACAAGTAGCCCCAAATGTCAATAGTAGCGGATTGACCCCTTTTCTTCCCCCCAAATGTCAATAGTAGCGGATTGACCCCTTTTCTTCCCCACGGAGCAAGCAATTGAGCATACCCAATGATGAACTCGTTCTTCTCGCCGGAAGACATGGTCGAAGCCCATCGAAGGCTCGGAGCCGCCTGCGGACACGGAGCCCTTGCCGCGGCGCTTAGCGTCTCCGTCGAGCAAGCCTGCCAGCTGCTTGAAAAGGGTAGCTGGATCAACGTCCCGATGATGAAGGACGCCCTTCGCCGACACCGCGTCGACTTCAGGGTCCACGAAGGCCGCTGCGACCTGAAAGGCCCTGCTGTCACCATCGTGCAGTGGCTGGGACCCTGGACCGAGCCGGGCAAGCCGGCCCGTCTAGCAGCCCGCTACCGGCACTGGGTCGCCAGGAGGGGCAGCCTGATCTGGGACGCAAACGCCCCCTTCTGGATCGACAACCGCGTCTGGGCCAAACACATCGCTCCAGAGATCATGCCGAAAAACGCGACAGGGCTTAAGCCGGCATACACTCTGGAGCTGTTTTGAAATAGCAAATCCCTCCGCTTCAGCTACAGAACAGAACCTTCAAACCGAACGATAGAAGAGGAATCCAACGGGCCAGAAGGCCCGTTCCTTCGGAAGGCCCTTCTGTCTCCACTTTCCCCTATTCTCGAATAGAAACCCCTCCGCCCTATGAAAGACCGCAAACCCTTTACCTCCCATCTTCGCAATGCCCTCGCTTTAGCTGTACTGATCGGCGGCGGCACCTTCGTCCATCACGTGATCGACACAGGCGAAGCCCCTTCCAAAGCCGAGGAGCCTACGCCGGCCGTCGAATCTACTCCCTCAGACAACGCTTCGCAAGCCGCATCCGAGCCAGGCATCATTCATCTTCAAGGCCCTCTAACCTTGAACCACGGCAGCCACACGCACGTCAAGTACGAGCCTGCCGGCTACGTCGAAGGCACCGACATCGAAATCTGGGACCCTGCCTACCCCGACGATCCTGAATACCAGCTCGTTCTTAAGAAATTCTGGGAGACCTACGGCCGGGAGAAGCTTCCCGAAGGCCATTACAGCTGCCCTCCCAGACCCGAGACGTACTACAGCGGCTACGAGAAGCGCCGCGAGCAGCTGCTCAAGGAACACGCGGTCAAGTAGGTCGCCTTCTCCCGCTTTTCGTTTTACCTCCCTTTGACGCCTCCGCGCTTTACCTGCTAAACGCAGCTAGGTAATTTCGCTAAAAACGAGCGTCATGCCTCCGCGACCCCATCTCAAAGACCAGAAGACAACGGGCCATACGGCCCGTTCCTTCGGAAGGGCCTTCCGGCTCCGCCATCCCTTCTTCATGAACAGCAATCCCGTCATGAAAACCCCCATCCTTCTTCTAGCCGCATCCCTTTCGCTCTGCGCCTCCCTCCTGGGCGAGCCCGAGCCTCATCCGGCCTTCAGGGCCAGCACCGAGCTGGGCACCTACGATCCTCTTCCCGAACTGGGAATTCCCGGCCAGAGGGAGCTCCCGGTGAAGCTTCCCGCAGAGTACGACACCCGCACCTTCAAGGCTCCGGGCGACCCCCGCGCCGATCCGGACTTCGAGTTCGACCACGGGGCGATCGTCTACGAGGAGGTCAACGGTCCTCGCAGCAACCGCATCGACCTGTGCTTCGTCTCGGAGGGCTACACCACCGAGGAGGAGTTCCTGCGGATGTTCAAAAGAGTGATCCTCGACGGCCTATTCGGGCGCGTGGAGCCTTTCAAGAGCTACCGCAACCGCTTCAACATCTACGCGTTCCACGCGAATTCGCTGCACGACGGAGCGGTGCCCAGAGACAAATTGGGCGAGCTCTACAACAACTACGGAACCGACTTCGGGCTCATCCCGTCGAACGACTACTACGGCACCGCCTCCTACAACAATCCCGTACCGCTGATCGGCAACTACGACGTGAACTTCCTGCTGGTCCGGAAGAACCAGCGCTATGACAGAAGCGGAGGAGCCGGGCCTGTAGCCGCGGTCGCCGCCATAGGCGAAGCTAAAAAGGAAGGCTACGAGGACGACGACGTCGCCGCCGTGGCCCACGAAATCGGCCACGTCCTTGGCGCGCTTCAAGAAAACTACGCAGCCTTCAAACACGGATTCGGGGAGCCAAATGAAAACTGGTATTTCTGGGACCTCTACGAGCTTCCCGCACCAACCGTGGACATCAACGACCAAGACGGGGCAGGACGCCCGCCAATCAGAAACATCCACTACAACAATCTGGCCGAGGACCGCAGCAACCTTCCATGGAAGCACTGGATCGAGCCCGATCTCGAACAGAAATTCGGCAGCCTGCCATGGGATCAGCATCTAAGCGCATGGAACAGCGATATCTTCGAGCAGTATACGGGAAGACCTCAGCTAGATCCGGAAGTCATAGCCGCGGATCCCTATTCGAAAATCGACTACGTATCCGGCACAGCTGTCGAAGAACTCCGAAACAAGTTCCAAAACTACGAACTCTCCCGGACCTTCGACGAGGAAGCCTACAACGAATACTGGCCTGTAGGCATGTACGCAGGAGCCGGCGGCTACCCTTTCGACGCTAGGGCCTGGAAACCCAACATCGCTACCGCGATGGACAACAAGCCGATCGCCTTCTACGGAGATCCATGCCGCGAGCTCATCATGCTCAGGTCCGTCCTGAACATGGTATTCCCGTTCGAGAACCTCACCAGCCCGAACGTATCCATCAGGATCGGCAACGACGAGACGACTCGTATCCAGGCCGATCTGGTCGATTCCGAAACGGTGGACTACTGGTTCGAAATCGACGGGCAGGTATTCGAGGGCGAGATCGAGGAATTCGAGCGGGAGATCCGCTTCGGCGAATACGCCACCTGCCGCAGGCTCATCCTCGATATCGATCCTTCCGAACTTGGGATCCGCGATCGCTGGGTCAGGGTCTCCCTAAAATCCTACGACAACACTCCATGGGTAAGACGGGATCCTCGCAATCTGAGAGCCGCCCAGCACGACTGGGCCCTTAAAGTGGGCGATCCTGAGAACGAAAGGCCTGTCATCGTAAACCGGAAGTTCGAAACTTACTTTGGCGGTTTCGAAAATACCCCCCCCCCCTAGCCCATAAACGATTCGAAAGAGACAACACCTGGCCCTGGAATCAGAAGCTGAAGGACTTCTTCAAAATAAATCAGAAGGTCCTTGATTGGGACGAAATCGCCGCCAAGTACGACCCGGAATTCTTCGACAAACCAATTCAGGACGATCTAGGCCGATGGACATTCTTCTTCAAAAGGGAAAACGTCGTTGATTTCTCCGACGAGTACTACCCCTTCAGCGTCAGCAGAGCCGCTATGAGAATCGATCCTGGAATAGCAACGGCCCAAGCTTCCGGCAAAGGCTACAACTACTTTCCCTTCGACATAGCGGAGGAACGAATCGCAACCTATACGATTCAATCCTTCTTTGGAAGAAGGTTTCGCTTCACGCTTGTCGCCTCCGGACTCATACCCGGATACGTTCCCGGACTGCCCACAACCTACCTTGAATGGGCTAGCGAACACTATCCTATCGAGACCCTGCTCGACTACGAGGATCAGGGAAGAAGCCTGGACTTCGACAACGACGGTCTGACCTTCGAGGACGAATACGTCCTCAAGTCGAATCCCTTCCTTTACAACGAGCTCCGCTCGCGGACGAGATTCGACGCCGAAGGCCATGCCGAAATCGAAATATGGGACTACCAGTACGATGCAGGCTACGAGCTGGTATCCTCGACTGATCTCAAGAATTGGAGTCCTGTAACCGAATTCCAGTTCGAGGAAACATCCTTCGCTAGACTAATCATTATGAATTCAGACGGCGCTAGAATCAAAAGAGACGACCTTCCAAACGCCTTGAAACATTTGTCATGGAGCGAACTGGACCTCTACAGGCCTCAAGGCATGGGCACCTACTCCTTCGATTTCGACCCTTCAAAGGGTCCGATCTTCTTCAAAGTTCGAGTAACCGGACTTGAAGAGTCCCCGGAGTAGAACCTCCAAGGGTTTCAAAAACTTCATAGGGAAGGG
>NZ_JARXHY010000040.1 GCF_031127815.1 Pelagicoccus sp. SDUM812003
TGGTGTGAGTTGTAGTAGCTGTATTCATAAAGGCACTATATTGACGGGTCGCCTCATGGCGACTCGTCTCTGTGCCTTCTCATTCCTACTGGTTCACCCTTGTTTTCGATACAATTCGATAGGGATGTATTTTGAGTACCTTGTGAAATCTTTATCCTTGGTGAGAATCGAAGCCTTCCATTTCACTGCGCACGCACAAATCAAGTAGTCTGTGTGGGATCCTTGGATACCCTTACTTCTGCAGAGATTGAAGAAAGCTGCCGCCATTTCATAAATCGACTCATCAATTCTTTGGCTAGGAAACGCTCTCAATGCTTCTCGAATCTTTTCGTATCTTTCGATTTCCTTTATCCCAGAAAGCGTCTCCTGGCGTATCGGGCCGATCATGACGATTTCGCCCTCGTTCACCAGGTTGCGCAGGGCCAGCACACTCAGGCTTTCCTTTCCCTTCTTTCGGAAAGCCTCAGACCAGACGTCAGAGTCTACGATGACCATTACTTCTTTCGGGCTTTCTTGGGTTCGTAGTCGTCGAAATACTCGACTGTGCCGAACAGATCTAGGACCTTCTTTTGCTCTCGGCGGACTATGAACTCCCTAAGTGCCTCATTCACAGTGTCTTTTTTCGTTTTCTTTCCTCCGATCTTCAGAGCTTTGCTCAAAAGTGCGTCATCAATTGCAAGATTTGTAGCCATGTGTGAGACTTTACACAAGAGGGGCCGTTGGTCAATTCTTTTGGTGAACGTGAAGGCCATACGCGTAGGTCATCGCGGAGCGATGGCCGGAGTTGTATGGGCCGCCTGGTTATACCTCTCTTTATTTTCCTTCGAATCGAACATGACTCCATGCTTGTTGCAGAGGGACAAGACTCTATCTAGAAGGTCTCTCTCTTTCAATTTTTCGATTTCGAAATAAAATGCTGGAAGCTGGTCGCAACCGATCCTCAACCATTTGTCGTGTAGTTGCCAAACTTTGATCATCGACCACCTAATCCTTACGAAAACACCTTGCCCCTCAACGGTCAGGTGACTCTCGGTCAGTCCATAGGTAAGTTCTTTCTTCAGTAGCTTAGATTCCTTGTAATTATTGGTTCTGGCAAATTTTGTGATCTTCTTGGTGAAGATGCCTAGGATAAGAAACAAAGTGAGGACTATTCCTAGGAGCAGTGTGTATGCTGAAAAATAGCAAGCTACGGCGACGAATGCTAAGATCACCTTGCGTGTTCTCTTTTGCTTTCTGGTGTAGAGACGATGAATGTCTTCGTATTCCTCTTCGGTGTGAGTGTGGGTGTTTTTGAATTCGAAGGGTTCCATCTATTTTCTGTATAACGCTAAGCTGATACGCGAGGGCCTAGAGGCCCGTTGTGAAAGAGTAGGGGTAGATTTCACCTTGCAGCGTCCACAACTCGGGGCGCTTGGCCCGAGTTGTATCGAGCGACTTGTTCACCTCTTCTTTCATTCTTCTTCCTCGGTTAGTGCTTTTGCTAAGTCTATCGCCTCCATCTCCTTTCCGAAAAGTTGTGCGTCCCAATTGGGTCCAACCATGTACTTCCCTTCATGTAAATCTTTCAGGTAGGATCCGACAAAATCATCGAAAGAAATCATTCGTACTTCATATTTCTTCCATTCCTTAATCACGTGCCGTTCGGCATATGCTCGATCTCACCAGAACACGATTACATCGGAGTCTTCGTATTCATTCGACGGACAGAACGCGGGACTTCCAGATGGTGATACCAAGCACCAGACGACTTTGTTTTCTTTTACTCGTCGGACAAACCTAGCGAAGTTCTCTTCTGAAGTGGCGTGATCTTGGAGCATCTATATTTTGGTGAACGTGAAGGCCATACGCGTAGGTCAGCGCGGAGCGCTGGCCGGAGTTGTATGGGCCGCCTGGTTGTGCTTTTCTTATTTTCTTCAGTTTGATCTTCGCTTGATTCCGAATGGCTTTGTTCCTTCCGGACTGTGTGAGCCAATATATTGCATCCTCGGGTGAATCGTCTGATTCTAGCAAAAGCTGATGGAGTGGAGTGTCGTCACTTCTCTTGATTTCTTCGATCTCTGACTTGATGCCAAACTTCTGGACTCGATGGAAAACAGAACGACGCACGTATCTTTTTTTTGCTGGATTCGCTTGGTAAGCTGGATGTGTAGCCAGTCGAGAAAACTGATCATCAGTCAGATTCCCGTGCTCGATTAGTTCAATCGCTCTGTTTGCTGAAAGATCGCAACCATCTGGACCATCATCGGATAGCTCCAAGAACTGATCTATTTCTTCATCGGTGAAAGCATCCTTTTTCGTGAGAAAGTCCCTGAAGGCTCCACACCGATAGTGCTCCTCATTTTTGTCGTCGGATTCACTGAAGACTTTCCATTGTTTAAGAAGGTAAGCTTCGTCGACGACTCCCAACGAAACCCACGATTTCGTGTATCCAAGTTTCTGCGCTATTTCTTTGGGGGTCATCTTTATTTGCACAACGTGAAGGCCATACGCGAAGGTCAGCGCGGAGCGCTGGCCGGAGTTGTATGGGCCGCCTGGTTGGGCTCTTCTTTTTTTAGTTCAGAGATGTCGTCAACTTCGAGTATTTCGAATAGTAACTTCTCAAATTCTGGCATTCCATCTTTCTCCTTGTTCCAGTCTACCGTGTAGATAGATGTACCCGAGAAAATCGTGAACCCTACGTTGTTCTCTTCTATCTTTCCTTCTCTTGTGAAATCTTCTTGGTCGATTTTCGTGATCATCCATTTCTTTGCTACTTCGGCCAGTCTGGTGAATTCTTCTTTTTCAATCTTATCTTGCTTACCGAATCCGGTGTCCTCGCCAAAGTGAGTAGTAATTTGATCAGGAAGGATGATCACCGTAAACCAAGTCTCGGGAGTTAGTTTGCGTGCGTAGTGCAACTGCGTATCCGCCTTTGAGAGGAGAGGCAGTGCTAGGATTACGATGACTGAGAAACAGGTGAGTTTCATTTTATTTGCCCAACGTGAAAGCCATACGCGGAAGTCAGTCGCGGAGCGACTGGCTGGAGTTGTATGGGCTGACTGGTTCGGCTATCTTTTTCTGTAGTTCTTTTGTGATTACCAAGGAGAGTCCACCTCGTTCGGATTCTAGTGTGTACGCATCGCTCGCAGTCTTCTTGATCTTCGTGATTTCGGATATCGTCACTTCTCGAAATGTCTTACCATTCCTGAACAACTGGACCACTTTCTCTCCATCGAATCTGTAGCTCATTCCTGAATACTTCCATAGAAAGTACGCGAAAGCTACAGACATGACATTTAGTCCGATGAAAGCTAGATCCTTCCAGTCGGTCAGCGAAAGGGGCTCTTTGCTTGTGGCGAGAGAAAAAACGGTGATCGCGGGTAGAGCTGTTCCAACAAGGATGGCAAAGAAAAGGCCCATGTTCGTCTCCGATTTTGGTGGATGAACTGTGCCGCGTATTTTGCGTAAAAGCTCTAGGTCCTCAACTTGTACTTGGTTTTCCATTTTTCTGCCGAACGTGAAGGTCATACGCGAGGGCTCTGAAACCGTCGTGCTGGAAGTTGTGAAGATACGTCCTTGCTGCTGCCACAACTCGGGCGATTTGCCCGAGTTGTATGGACCGACTTCCATGAGAAGGCACTGCAAGTTAATAATATAAAGGAGTTCACGACTTTTGTATATCAAGTCATCTGGGTGTC
>NZ_JARXHY010000041.1 GCF_031127815.1 Pelagicoccus sp. SDUM812003
ACCACATAGAATCGTGACTAGGAACGTTCCTAGGAATGAATTCCAATCGAAGAATCTGATCGTTCCTGAGTTACTCATTTTTTTGCTAACGTGAAAGCCATACGCGTAGGTCAGCGCGGAGCGCTGGCCGGAGTTGTATGGGCTGCCTGGTTGGGCTTATTCATTTTTCAATTTTTTGGATGAGTTCTAGATGGTCACACTTTCTGGATACAAAGCAAAAAGCTGCCGCCAAAGCATCGTGAAAACCTTTCGAATCTTCAATGACCCAGTGAAAATACTCTAACTCGAATCCTTCTTTTTCTGAATCTCCAATCTCTAGGTTTAGGTGTCCAGACTCCCACACGCACACTTCGGCTATTCGATTATTCTTTTCTAGCCGAGTTCTTAGAGAAGAGCCTCCGTCAGGTCCGGAGCATGACATTTCAAAGGTGAGATCGTTGGCTTGGAATCTACTGCGAAGCCCGGGAAGATAGCCTTCGAACTTTTTTTCGCTGATCAGTTCTTTCAGTGATTCCATTTTATTTCTGCCCAACGCTAAGCTCATACGCGAGGGCCTAGAAGACCAAATGAGCAAGTTGTGGGGTTGGAAATGTCCTTGTGGGTTCCACAACTCGGGCGCTTGGCCCGAGTTGTATGGAGCGACTTGTTCGGTATTCTTTTCGTCATGTTAGATTGAATACTCCAATCAGGATCAAGATGAATCCCGCAATTTGAGTTCCAGCAAAGGTTTCAATGTGAGGACAGCTTTCTTTGGTTTCTTTTCTTATCTCTCTCGCTTGAGTGAAATCGTTCCAAGCAGCTACCGCGATGTTAGCTCCCGAGGAATCGATACCCTTGTTTCTGACAACGTAGCGTCTGATTCCGAAGAACCAAATCAACTGGCTTGTTGCCAGTAGGATTACGCCTGTGATGAGAGGTGACATTTCTTGTTACTACCGAACGTGAAAGCCATACGCGTAGGTCAGCGCGGAGCGCTGGCCGGAGTTGTATGGGCTGACTGGTTAGGCATTCTTTTTAAGTTTGCTTGTTTGTGATTTGGTAGAGGATCAAGCTAAGCACCCCAACGGCAATGGACGAGATGAGCCAGATCGATACAGGTATGAAAAAGCCGGCCAAGATGTTCATTCTGCAAAACCTAATAAGGTACAGAACGATCCCGACTAGAATTGCATAGTCCAAAATTGGATCAACTTGGTGAAAGACGTTCTTGAGGATAAATCCCAATGACCAGACCAGCGAAAGGGCAACTGCTAGTCCCAAAGGCTTCGGCGAAAGACTCCAGATTCTGAAACTGAGATAGTAGAGTGAGAAGTTGATCACCAACTCCAACACGACAACTCCGATTGGAAATATCAGTTTCATGATTTTCTGCCTAACGTGAAGTCCATACGCGCAGGTCATCGCGGAGCGATGGCCGGAGTTGTATGGGACGACTGGTTGAGCATTTCTTTCTAGTCTAGTATCCAGCTCGAGAATGCTCCCATAGAGAAATCACCGATCCATAAGGCCATTCCTACGACGTAGATGGAGAATGCCAGAACCAGAGTGAACTCCTTCTTTTCTTTGTTTTGCTTCCACTGGACAAGCGATGCGATGCCAAGAATGGCAGGAATCAAAATGGCTCCCAATGCTGATGCGAGGAATCCGACTGCTGATGCTCCAAGCCAAATAGGCATGCCTAGTTCTTTGGGGTCAGGATGCGAGTAGTATGGCCAGTGCCCGATCTGCGTCATGGCGACAAAAGCAAAGCAGAGTATGATGAAGTACCCGACTAGAGGGATTGAAGCGAGTAGAGGTAGGATTCTTGGTTTCATAGTGGTTTTCTGCTCAACGTGAAAGCCATACGCGGAAGTCAGCGCGGAGCGCTGGCTGGAGTTGTATGGGCTGACTGGTTGGACAACCCTTTCTTCCTGCAAGCGTTCACGAATCGGCTGATGCTTAGTCCTCTAGAGAAAACGAATACCGAGAAGGACATCGCAGCTATGTGATAAGCGACCTCTGGAAACCTTCCATCCCAGAATCCATCATCGCCATATACGAGCGTGCCTGGTGAAGACGCCAAATACGAGAACCAAGCCGCGAATAGCCTCAATGCATCCGGAAAGGTCGTGGATATCATGTAGAGTCCAAGAAGCGAAAAAAGCAGGAAGCTCATATCCTCGAATCTTATTCCTTCGATCTTTTCTTCTCCCTCGACTTCAATCTTTGCTAGAAGCCATCTGCTAATCTTTGCAGACTTTCTGATTATGACTATTCCGAAGATCAGAGGAGCAAGAAATTGCGGAATCAACGCCATTGATGTATATCCTGCCATTTCCCATCCGTTCGGCTGAAACGGGGCCATGACCAGAATCAGGACCTGCATACCAGAAATGATGATGGCTGAAAATATTGAGTAGAAGCCAATCAAGGAAATGGTTAGCGTGCTAAGTTTCTGGTAGTTCATTTTCTTTCGTCCAACGTCGAGTGCATACGCGGAGGTCAGTCGCGGAGCGACTGGCCGGAGTTGTATGGCACGACTGGTTCTGGTCTATTACTTATTCCCGATTCCTCGGAGAAAGACTGCTTGGTTAAGATTGCTGAATTTTCTACATCGAAAGCTTCAACCTTCTGAACGTCGAAAGTAGAAATGAACTCACCATTTTTCAAATCTACTACTCTATCTTCTTTTACTTTCACCTCGTCGACTGAACACCTGAAGACTCCTTGATACATCGGATCGAGCGACGTCCAGTCCCCGTGGGTGAATCCTCCTCGGTATGAGAAGAGGTGCCAGTCTGACCAAGTGCCCTGATACCAAATGTCAAAGTCTGGGTTGATCAGTTCTATCAGCTTTTCTTTTTCAACGATCTCTCTCTTTAACACTTCATCTTCGCTGATCGGTATTGGATCGAACAGCCCTCTATCTCTCTTTTCGCCAGATACCGGATCTGCCGCAAAAAGAATCAGGTAAACTAAAATGATCGTGATTGGTTTCACTTTTTACTCCAGAACGTGAAGGTCATACGCGAGGGCTCAGAAACCGTTGTGCTGGAAGTTGTGAGGATCCGTCCTTGCTGCTGCCACAACTCGGGCGCTTGGCCCGAGTTGTATGGACCGACTTCCATGAGAAGGCACTGCAAGTTAATAATATAAAGGAGTTC
>NZ_JARXHY010000042.1 GCF_031127815.1 Pelagicoccus sp. SDUM812003
GGTGTGAGTTGTAGTAGCTGTATTCATAAAGGCACTATATTGACGGGTCGCCTCATGGCGACTCGTCTCTGTGCCTTCTCATTCCTACTGGTTCTCCAAAATCTTTCTTTCTACAGTGCAGGAGGTTTCGGCTTCCTTCACGAAGTTTTCTATTTCTAAAAACCAGACCGTCATTTTGGATTCCTTGTCGAATGGTGAAGCTCGATACGCCTGAAGTCGAATTCCTTTGTCTGCTAAACTTGTCGTGTTTCTTCCAACTCTGTTTCGACATTCTGTCGTGGTCGCACTAGCTGAGGATGTTGCAACCTCCGATTCGAGAGTCGTTATTTTTTTCGGAGAACGTGAAAGCCATACGCGGAAGTCAGCGCGGAGCGCTGGCTGGAGTTGTATGGGCTGACTGGTTCTGCTCGATTTTCATTAGGTTTTCAATTGGGATAAACATCCCGGCTCCAAACTTGTCATTTGGTCGAGAGACAAAACCGTAGGACTCATAAAACGGCTCTACTCCCTTTACCGAGAACAAACCAATGAACGCTCCTTTTCTGGCAACTCTTCTCAAGTGCTCGAGGAGATCATTCATAATCAATCTGGAGAATCCATTTCCTCGATACTCCTTCTTTACTATGATGTCTTGGATGTAGAAGAAGAGACCGCCGTCGCCGACGATCCGGCCGATTCCAATCAACTCTTCGTCCAACTTTAGACAAACCGTGTGCAAGGCGTTATTGAGGGATTCCAGAGTGGCCGACGAATCAGGAACGCCCCAGCCAACCTGCTCACGAAGATCGTTGTATTCGAGAAGGGTAGGAATCCTGTATTCAATCGTTGGGTTCATAATTTACTGCAGAACGTGAAGTCCATACGCGCAGGTCAGCGCGGAGCGCTGGCCGGAGTTGTATGGGACGACTGGTTGGACCTATTTTTCAATTCGTTCACGAGCTCCTTGTTGGCCCAGTACAATGAGCCAACCGAAAGGAATCTGAACTTCTTTCCATCACTGGTTCTTATTCTTATTGGCTGGCAATTCACAAATCGTTCGATCTCGACCTCTTGGATTTCAGGATAAGTGTACTCGAACTCTTTCTTTGATTTTTTGAAGCGTAGTCCGTGCTCAAGTTGGTAGACTGTAGCCAGGTTGTGATAGAACATGAAATTGATCAGAACAATCAGCGACCCAAAACTGAGGATGAGTAATCTGGTTTCTTTTGCTTCTTCGGTGAACGCCATCACCGCGAGTACTCCGATACACAGAACGTAACCGTATTTCAGGGGGAATGTCCAAAGACTGGATACTCGCTTGTTCATTCTTTTTCGTCCAACGTGAAGGTCATACGCGAGGGCTAGAGAACCGTCGTGCAGGGAGTTGTGAAGATATGTCCTTGCTGCTGCCACAACTCGGGCGCTTGGCCCGAGTTGTATGGACCGACTGGTTCTGCTTATTTTTTTTCATTCAGATTGTAGGAGATTTCCTTTCAGACCTATTTCTTCTTTTGATCTCTTCGATCTTCTCATCTCTTTTCGCTTTTCTTTTCTTGGTCATCCAGAACTTGCCAAAGAAAGTGAAGGCGAGAGCTGCTAGTCCGATCGTGCGGAGTAGTGCCTTGTAGGCCAATCGATAACCTTCATTCGTTTCGCTCCAGTATTCGTATCCGCTCAATAGAGCAAATGCGGCCAGCAATATGGCTAGAACGAGATAGGTTTTTCGATTCATCTATTTTCTGCAGAACGTGAAGTCCATACGCGTAGGTCAGCGCGGAGCGCTGGCCGAAGTTGTATGGGACGACTGGATATGCTCTTCTTTTTTGTTCGTCAGTTTGATCATCTTTCTTTCTGTCTTCTCGAAATCTCAAATCCTTCCAACGTGAGGATGTTTCCTTCTCCTCTTATGAATACTTCCTCGTTCTCATTGAGGTCCCAGAAGATTCGGTATTGTGCGTATGGCTTGCTGATTATGTAGTGATGAATGGTCGGAATCACAGTTTGGGTCATTTTCTTTTCTGCATCGGTGAAAAGGTTAGATTCGGTGACCTTCGTTCGTGCTGATTCAATAACCGTTTGCCATTCATCTTCGGTCAGTCGAGAGGACGATAGAGTGGAGCATCCGCAAGCGAACAAGATGAATATGGTTAGAATCGTTGTTTTAATTCTCTGCATATCGTGAAAGCCATACGCGTAGGTCATCGCGGAGCGATGGCCGGAGTTGTATGGGCTGCCTGGTTGGGCTTAGTAGATTTTGTATCCATTATACTCGTTGGTTCTGCCATCAAGTAGACCGATGAAGCCGCTTGGCTCAGGTGATCCATCTATCTTTAAGAACTGAAGGAGGTCATCCCCTTGGTGGATGGTTTCGTCTTTCACGAATGAATATGGGATCAGATGCTTCTTTGCACCTTCTCCACCGCCACTTTTATTCCATCCTTCTGGGTTGTTACGTCTATTTGTGTTTCCATACCAAATGTACGCTTTCTCGAGTGTGTTCAGATAATAGTCGTCGCACTCGATCACGATTCCGGTGTAGATTTGGTCAGGGCCTTTCAAATTGTAGTAGTTTTGTATGTACTGGTTTGTGTGTATTCCTCGTTTCAGATGGTCGAAATGTTCTTCGAGACGAGCGACAGCGTCACGATGCGTCATGCCGAAATAGGCTTGATCGCCATATCCGGTTTCCATGGGAAAGATTCCGCTTTGAATGTAGATGCTGCCCATTGTTATTTGCCCAACGTGAAAGCCATACGCGGAAGTCAGCGCGGAGCGCTGGCTGGAGTTGTATGGGCTGACTGGTTCTGCTTTATTTTCATTAGGTTTTCAACGGGGATAAACATTCCAGCTCCAAACGTGTCATTTGGTCGGGAGACAAATCCGTAGGACTCGTAGAGTGGTTCGACTCCCTTTACCGAGAACAAACCTACGAAAGCTCCTTTCTTGGCAACTCCCCGCAAGTACTCGAGGAGATCATCCATTATCAATCTGGAGAATCCATTTCCTCGATACTTCTCTTTTACGATGATGTCTTGGACGTAGAAGAAGAGGCCACCGTCGCCAACGATCCTTC
>NZ_JARXHY010000043.1 GCF_031127815.1 Pelagicoccus sp. SDUM812003
GTGACATCGAGCGCCAATCAAAGGTCTTCTCGAGGAAGTAGTTTGGATCGAACAGTTTTTCGTCAAAGTCAGTCATCTTTATTTTTTGCCAACGTCGAGGTGATACGACGGCGGCCTCTGTCATCGTCTCCACGTCTGGGTGGGTTGAGTCTGAGGAATCGATTTGAAAGAGGCGGGCGTTTGCCGCCGTTGTATCGACCGTCTTGTTAGAAATATCTTTTTATTATATCTTCAGAGAGCGAATCTAACCCGTCTAGGTATAAGGTCATTTTAACTTCATCTCCTGATTCGGATTTAAGCTTCAACTGAATCTTGTAATTCGCTTGTTTCTCTGTGCCTGTTTTTCCGAAATCATCAAGTTGTGCTTGAGAAATCAGATAATCTATGAATTCGGATACGCTATCAATATCCTCTTGGCTGATCGGCCTTCTTTCTGTCCGGAGGTCGGTGAAATTCGATTCTCCTATTTTTATTCTGTTAGTCGTTTCATATTCGGAGCCTTTGTTAATCTTTTCGATTTCTATTTTTGCTTCGTAGTCTACGGAGATTGGCTCCGCTTGTACCTGTATTGCGATCAATGCCGTGATCGCTGCTATTGCTAGTTGTTTCATTGGATTCCTTTTGTTTTTCATGATTTCTTTTCTAACGTGAAAGCCATACGCGGAAGTCAGCGCGGAGCGCTGGCTGGAGTTGTATGGGCTGACTGGTTCTACTTACTTTCTTTTATGAAAGAGATTCCCCCGAACCATAGTTCGTCTTCTTCGCTGACGTAGAAAGTAAAGTACTTAACTTTTCCTTCTACTTCTTTCTTCGACAGGATAAATCTGTCATGAAATTCGATTGCGAAAGTTTCTGATCGATCGCCAATGAGTATCTTCAATTCGTTATTTTCTATTACTATTTCTTGATCTAGCGTCTGAATCGCCGAGGGCGGGAGATCTTCAATTGGAAAGTCGTGGACTGGCTTGTAGGTGCCATCGAAATCGGAAGCGTAACAGGCTGATCCGATGAATAGGAAAACGAGTAGGATTGATTTCATAATTTTCTGTAGAACGTGAAAGCCATACGCGGAAGTCAGCGCGGAGCGCTGGCTGGAGTTGTATGGGCTGACTGGTTGGCTTTTCTTATTCTCCGTAGTGTGTCCACATTCTCAATACCTTCACTATTTTTTCATCTTCAAGAACCTGATAGACAAGTCTGTGTTGGATATTGATTCTTCTAGAGTATGCTCCAGACAAGTCGCCTACGAGGGCTTCGTATTGGGGTGGGGTCTTGAACGGATCCTTTTTTAGGATATCGATAAGTGCAGATGCCTTCTCCTTGAGATTGCTTCTACCTATCTTCTTCGCGTCTTTCTGTGCCTGCTTGGTAAAAACGACCTTGTAGCTCACCAGCCTGGTTCCTCACTGCAGTCTTTGATCTTTTCTTTCATTCCTTTCTTGATCGAATCGACCATGCCAGGAATCGAGCTGAGCTGAAGCGTTTCCGAAATCGCTCGCCAGTCCTCTTCCGATATGAGGACAGCGTTACCACGCTTTCCAGTGATCTGGATAGGGTGATGAGAGGCGTTTGCCTCGTCGATAAGGTTGTAAAGCTTTGATCGAGCCTGAGTTGCGGTGATTGAGGTCATGATGACTGTTGAGCGTACGTAAAAGCGTACTTTTGTCAATTTTCTTTAGCCAACGTGAAGTCCATACGCGTAGGTCAGCGCGGAGCGCTGGCCGGAGTTGTATGGGACGACTGGTTCGGTTTCTTTACTTCTAGTGAATTGAAGAATATGTCTCTATATGGTTTTAGATCCATGCCACCAGAGTCTGGATACTCGATGATTATCGTGAAAATGCTTTTTGGACCAAGGATGTATCTGATGTATGCCCCCGAATTCCCTTTCGATAGTTCAACCGTGATACATCGCATCCCTTTGAATTCTGAGGTTTCCTGACTAACAACCGTAGAGTTCGACTCACCAAACTTTTCGGCAATCTTTTCGAAATCACTAGGATCGCTTGTTTCTTTGGTAGGAATCTCAGTTACCGAGAATTTGAATCCCTCCATCGTTTTGGATCCTATTCCAAAGGTTTGAATTGTTCCGTTCTTTGGGTCGACGTCGGTTACTGTGAAGTCGTTGAATGGTATCGGCATCAGCACTGAAAAACTGCCTTCTGTCGATTCTGCGTAGTTCCAACCGGATTCGTGCTCAACGATAGCTTGTTGCCTGTGCATCGTCAAAGGCGTTGAATACGAGATGTTCGTCAGGGCAAAGAGAAGGGTGAATGTGAAAAATCGATTCATTGTTTTCTACCGAACGTGAAGGTCATACGCGAGGGCTGTGAAACCGTCGTGCAGGAAATTGTGAGGATATGTCCTTGCTGCTGCCACAACTCGGGCGCTTGGCCCGAGTTGTATGGACCGACTTCCATGAGAAGGCACTGCAAGTTAATAATATAAAGGAGTTCA
>NZ_JARXHY010000044.1 GCF_031127815.1 Pelagicoccus sp. SDUM812003
AGGCAAGAGATGAAAGAAGAAAATAAGCAGAACCAGTCAGCCCATACAACTCCGGCCAGCGCTCCGCGCTGACCTCCGCGTATGGCTTTCACGTTGGGCAAGCAACCAAACCATGCGTCACAATCAAGTTCCTCAAATATGACACCGAAACGAGTTGGCATTGTATACTGGACTCTTGTTGTTGCGTGGACTCTCTATTTCGTATTCGAGCGCTTCAGTGCAGCAATGCTCCTGCCTTTCACGATTCCCCTACAGGTTTTCTTCTTTATACTCCTTTTCATTCTAGTGAAAAAAGAAGCAAAGACGAAACCGAACAGAAGAAATATGATCCTCATCCTTTTTCCAATTGGTATCACACTAATGATCACCTTCATGGCCACTTTAGATCTGACCCTGAACCTCAGTTTCAATAGATGAAGCCCAACCAGTCAGCCCATACAACTCCAGCCAGCGCTCCGCGCTGACTTCCGCGTATGGCTTTCACGTTAGGCGAAAGGAATTGACACACTAATGATACCACATACGGTATCTTCCCATGGTCGTAATTGACACGAACGTCATCTACTCAGCGCTTCGCTCGAGCCTAGGGACTTCTCACGTTCTCCTGACTGCCATGGCCGAGGGGCAAGTCCATTACGCGGTCTCCGCCGCTCTAGTCTTTGAGTACGAGGACGTTCTGAAGAGACCTAAGAGCCAGCTCGTTTTCACCGAACCGGAAATAGACCAGATTCTCGATTCCATCGTCGCACTAGGGGCCAAGCATTCATCCCACTTCCTCTGGAGACCTTTCCTGAAAGACCCGAAAGACGACATGATTCTCGAACTAGCCGTCGTCTCAGAATCCGATCGGATCATCACCCACAACACCAAGGATTTCAAAGGCTCCACAAAACTTGGAGTCAAAGCCGTCACACCACTAGAATACCTAAAGAAGGAGAATTTGCTATGAGTTCACTAAGCCTGAGACTTCCAGATTCGCTGCATAGACACATCAAGGAGTTTTCCGAAAAGGAAGGCGTCTCCATCAACCAGTTCATCTCTACCGCGGTAGCCGAGAAGATGTCCGCACTTTCCACTCAAACCTATCTTGAAGAGAGAGGGAAAAGAGGGAGTAAAGCGAAGCTGAAGAAGCTACTCAAGAAGGTTCCCGCCATAGAGCCCGAGGAACACGACAGAATGAAATAGAGCCTAACCAGTCAGCCCATACAACTCCGGCCAGCGCTCCGCGCTGACCTCCGCGTATGGCTTTCACGTTGTGCAAAAAAATATGATCCTAGAAGCAATCAGTCCTGAGTACGAAAAGTACACAACCGTCGATACAGAGCCTACCCCCGAATCAATCAGAGCTTACGTCGAGTCTTTGCCGTGGGACGACATCACGTTTGTCAGAATCAAAAAAGATGAAACCCATTGGGTCGAATGTAGTGGATCACATCCCGACGGATTCAGCGTCATCTACCAGGAAGGAACCGAAACTTTCATAACACAAGATGAGCCAGAAGGTTTGGAACAGCTGATCCTGACGATGCAGGACTTTTCTATCGGCGGAAACGATTGGAAGAGCATTTGCAGATGGTCACCTCATGGAGGAAGAAAAGAAGGATCGAAGAGTGGATGCGCAGCCGTAATCGCATTCGCTTTTCTCCTGATTTCAGGAACACTCTTGTTAGACAAGATAATCTAAGCACAACCAGGCGGCCCATACAACTCCGGCCAGTCGCTCCGCGACTGACCTGCGCGTATGGCCTT
The DNA here is from genome assembly GCF_031127815.1 of Pelagicoccus sp. SDUM812003. Classification (NCBI taxonomy): domain Bacteria; kingdom Pseudomonadati; phylum Verrucomicrobiota; class Opitutia; order Puniceicoccales; family Pelagicoccaceae; genus Pelagicoccus; species Pelagicoccus sp. SDUM812003. Next base: position 1,750 of record NZ_JARXHY010000044.1, read on the forward strand.
CACGTTCACTAGAAAAATGAAATTGGCCTTCGCAATAGCAGTCTTCTGCGCTTTCCATTCGGGCTATGCGAAAGATATCGAAGTCTTCCTCGCACCAAACGCCTTTAGAGTCATCCAGCTTGGCTGTCCGAGTGTGCCGTTTCACGTTGTCCTAATGAACACCTCCAATGAAGACATAAAAGTTTGGGATGATATGTATTTTTGGGGTTACTACAATTTGTCTTTCGAGATGAGATCCTCTTCGGGGAACGAAATAATTGAGATCAAAAAGAAAGAGAGAGGCTGGGATAAGAATCTGCCGTTATGCGACACAGTTCCACCAAAAGAGGTGAAGGTCTTCGCTGTTTTTCTGTGCGAAGAGACCTGGGAAGGAATCCCAAGTCACGAATGGTTCACCGCAAATGACAAGAATCCGTTCGAGATCAGAGCTATCTACAAGAGTCAGTCGGACACGCTACCGATGAACTCGGACTCCGGACGAGTTTGGAAAGGTACGATCGAATCGAATTGGACCAAAACTTATGTAAAGAAAACTGGAGTGAACCAGTCAGCCCATACAACTCCGGCCATCGCTCCGCGATGACCTCCGCGTATGGCTTTCACGTTAGGAAGAATGAAAAAGACAATCACTCTAGTCGCTTTTGCCTCTTTGCTTTCCTTCTCGTTTGCCGGAACAGTAG
>NZ_JARXHY010000045.1 GCF_031127815.1 Pelagicoccus sp. SDUM812003
TCTTCAATTCACTAGAAGTAAAGAAACCGAACCAGTCGTTTCATACAACTCCGGCATCGCTCCGCGATACCTCCGTCGTATGAACTTCACGTTCTGCAAAAAATAGATGTTTGGCCCGAAAGACAAAACACAAGACATCATCAATCTCATCTGGAACAGAGATGAGTACTACCTTGTTGCAGCGGGCAAAGACGCACCTACGAAAAACGAAGTAAAACGAGTAGCGGATAAGTTTGGCGTTAAGCTACCGAAAGATTTTATGGTTCACGCTACGGGGTATTGGGGATCACCATACCTAGAAGTAAGAGAAGAATTTTGGCCGAGACACAAGGCTGGCGATGTTGGGCCATTTTGGAGTTTTCTGTATGGAGTCTATGTATACGCTTTTAGCGAGGAAGCCCCTGAGTGGATGCAAGCGGAAATCGCTGCAAAAGAATTCAAAGAGATGGGTCACACAGTTCTTCCGCTCCTGAAGGTCATCGGGGATGCTGACGTCTATTGCTACGATCAAAAAGGAAGGATCGTGCGATGGTCACACGAAGAGGATATTTTTGAACCATACGAAGGAGGCTTCTTCGACCTTCTTGAGTACGAATTCAAAGAGCTAGATGAACGAAGAATAAAAAAGAAGAAAGCAGAACCAGGCAGCCCATACAACTCCGGACAGTCGCTCCGCGACTGACCTCCGCGTATGGCTTTCACGTTAGACAGAAAAAGATGAAACCCCGACAGCTCCTCTCATCCTTGCTCACGCTGATCGCTTTCGCGATCTCTGGAAATCTCTTTGCATCAGAGCCACCAAATGACCTCAACGAGTCATTCCGTGCGATCGAAAAAGCAATAATCGAAAACGATCAAGAATCATCTATTGAATACGTCGATTACGCTCTACTGAGATCAAACTGGCACAAACGTTGGTGGACGCTGTTCGGACGATCAAAAATCCCAACTGATGAAGAAATAAAAGCCGACATGAGCTTATGGAATGCTGGCACAGTCGTGAAGCTATCTCTCGAGCAATATTGCGACAGCATTCAAGGAGTCCGACTTCTTCTTCATGGTGGAGTTTCTCCAAATGACCTAAAAGAAAGAGATGAATTTGGGGATATACAGAATTCTACGATCACCGATGACCAAGCAAAAATCGAAACCTTGGGAGACGATGGAAAACCTGTAGTTTCTATCTTCGAAAAGAGAGAAAAGAACTGGGTTTTGGTAGACGTTATACTAGAACTAAAATGAAGTCTAACCAGTCGGTCCATACAACTCCAGCCAGCGCTCCGCGCTGACTTCCGCGTATGACCTTCACGTTGGATAAAAATCACCATTATGAACGAATCCGTCTATTCATTCAAGGGTCGCCTCCGACGATCCGACTTCCTAAAAATCAACATACTCCTTGTTGTCTTCATCGGCGTCATTCAGTCCCTACTGATAGCGATCCTCCCAGAGGTTCTGCCACCCAACAAATTGATAGCAGCACGGTTGCTCAGCAGTTCACTGATTGTACTTTTCCTCATTTCAGCAATTATCCCTCTATCCGTTCGAAGACTCCACGACTTGAACAAACCAGGAATCATGGTTGGACTAAAGCTCATCCCCATTTTGAATATCTATCTATTCATACTACTATTTTTCGTGAAGGGCACAAATGGCAGTAATAAATATGGTGATGAAAAAATTAAGAAATCAAAAGAACCAGAGAGAATTTTGCTTTCTCATGAAAGATTCAACTTCACCGAACACTACTCGAAGAAAGACAATATCCAGTAATGTTGAATCAGATCTACAAGGGTTTGACTTCATCTAGATCTAGAACTTTCGATTCAAAAGAGGACGTAAAACAGGAAAAAACATCCAACCAGTCAGCCCATACAACTCCAGCCAGCGCTCCGCGCTGACTTCCGCGTATGGCTTTCACGTTCTGAAGAAGATCAAATCATGAAGCAATGCCCCAATTGTGGCACGAAAATAGGCCCGCTCAAAATTCTCACATCCTCCAGATGGTCACCCCTAAAATGCTCGTCATGCGGAACCAAATACAGATTGAACCAAGGGAAGTCTGCGTTAGTTGGAGGTTTCGTCGGAGGATTGACCTACTTTCTCGTGGTTAGCCCATACAATGATGGAGATATGGCGAGAGCGGGAATCGGACTCGTCGTTAGCCTGGCACTCGCAACAATTGGCTTCTGGCTTTATGTTCCAGGAGAAGAAATAGAATAGAAAGGCGAATACGGAGAAGAATGAAAGAAAGTCAGAACCAGTAGGAATGAGAAGGCACAGAGACGAGTCGCCATGAGGCGACCCGTCAATATAGTGCCTTTATGAATACAGCTACTACAACTCACACC
>NZ_JARXHY010000046.1 GCF_031127815.1 Pelagicoccus sp. SDUM812003
ATTCGCCTATTATTTTTAAAGCTGAAACCCCTGGAGGTGTTGTTTTTACAGGAGGTATGCCAATGAATATTGTTGGTGATCACCTTGTAGTAGATGGGTTTCACTGGAAAGGCGGTTACGGAGCGAGTAACTTTATTCAATTTAGAAGTGGCTCGGTTTACGCAAATCATAGTACGATTCAAAATTGTGTTATCGATGGATTAGGTATTGATCCAGATGATTTGTTTGAAGCGTTGAATCCAGATCCTGGTGATTCAAAATCCATTCCTAAACACCGATGGGTTGTTTTATATGGTACTTATAACAGTGTTGTGAATTGTTCTTTTTTAAACAAGGTTAGTGCTGGAGCTTTAATTCTAGCTGAATATGAATATAATGCTTCGCCACCATACGATGAAGATGCTGGTGAAACGCCTATTAATACACGTTGTTTAGAAGTTGGTCACAAGATTCTGAATAATTATTTCTATAACTTCGAGAAGATGGATGACCTTTATGGACCAGGTTTATCAAACTCGGGAGATAGTGAAACTATTCGTATTGGTACAAGTGAGTATCAAAACGTGAGAAGTAATTGTGAAGTTAGTGGTAACTACTTTTATAAAGCCGATGGTGAAAATGAAATCATTACCAATAAAAGTTATGGCAATATCTATACGAATAACACCTTTAGAGCCTGTAGAGGGTCTTTGGTGTTAAGGCATGGTGCTAATGCTACGGTTGAAGATAATTTTTTTATAGGAGAAAACATTGATGGTACTGGAGGAATTAGAATTTCAGATAGTAACCATAACATTACTAACAACTACATTCAGGATTGTGTTGCAAAAGTAAATCAAGCTAAGTGGAATAATGGTATTACTTTTATTGGCGGAGGTGCTAGTGCGAATGTAGATTGTAATTCAACTAGTGTAAGTAACGGTTACCAAAGATCTGAAAATATTAATGTTTCTAATAATTCTATTGTAAATACGTTTTCGCCTTTATTTTATAATGTGAATGTAGATAATAATAGTGATGTTAAGGGTACAGTTTCTAATAACTTAATCTACTTTGCTTCTGGAAATGCTAACATATCCGATGTTATTTCTGGAGATACACCTACATCATACAACGAAATTGGAGTGACTTTAAGTTACAGTGGAAACGAATACAAAGGGACGACACTAGGAGTTACAAACGATGGTTTTGCCGATAACACAGGCATTACTGCAACAGCTTCAGGTGAAATTTTTACTTTTTCTGGAGCCACAGGTAAAGGTGCTAATACTGGAAATAATGTGCCGTTCAGTCATTCTAATGTTGGTAACGATGGTGTAGGGGCTTGTTTTGTAGATTATTTAGGAGCCGATATTTCAAACCCAACATGTAATGAAATTATAGTAACACCAGGAGAATATTTGTCGGTTGGTACCGTGTCAACATTAGCCTATACAGCTGGTATTTATGATGTTTCTGTTTCTGCAAATGTAAGCTGGGAAGTTACAGCTATAAATGGAACATGGATTTCTAATGTGTCTCCTAGTTTTAGTACAGGGAATGAAACCGTGTCTTTCACTGTAACCGAAAACTCTGGTACGGCTTCTAGATCGGGATCTATAACTTTTACTCAAACTTCTGGGTCAGATAACAATGTGGTCGTTTTAAATATTACTCAAGACGCTCCCGATCCTACCGATTTGTTAGATTTGATTAATGCTGGTGCTAATGGAGCTCCTGTAACTGTTGACTCTTATTCTAGGCAGCAGGATCAAACACATCCGAATCCAAAAGATAATGTGGCAACCAATTCATTAGACAAAGACTTTTCTACAAGCTGGGTGGCTGATGATTTACAAACCGATGGTGAATATATCATTTATGATTTAGGAGATGCTTATGCCTTGGATTTAATTGAAATTGCTACAGATAATAAATCAAATCCTTACGCGTTTCAAGTGTGGGTGTCTACTACAGATACACAGGCAGGAAGTTTTACAAAAATATTACCTATAAGCGATAATTATTTTTATACAACAGCTAATTCAACTGATTTTTCTCAATTTACATTAAATCAAGAAAAAGCTAGATATGTTAAGGTTGTTGGTTTCGGACGTTTTAAAGACACAACCAATGGTGCGGAAGTAAGAGATAGCCAGTGGATAAATATTGCTGAGATTAATTTTTATGGTGAAGCAACAACGCTCTCAATAAACGATTTTGACAGTAATGCGGTTGCAGTGTATCCTGTACCTGTTAAAGATATACTCCATGTAAAAACCAATGGTGTAACTGTAGATGCTGTTAGTGTTTATAGTATGGATGGTCGCCTAGTTTTGACTCAAAACTTTACAAATGTATCATCGG
>NZ_JARXHY010000047.1 GCF_031127815.1 Pelagicoccus sp. SDUM812003
GTGTGAGTTGTAGTAGCTGTATTCATAAAGGCACTATATTGACGGGTCGCCTCATGGCGACTCGTCTCTGTGCCTTCTCATTCCTACTGGTTAGGCTTATATTTTTACCTCGATTATCGATAGCAGATTGTTCCTGGTTCGTTGCCACCATGTCTCATTGTCGATATCTATCAAATCTAGAGCGTTCAACAAAACTGGAATGGCTTCTTTCTTGTTTCCAATCTTAAGCAAACACTCTCCTCTCATGGCGATCGCAATGTTTCTCTTTGATTTGTACTCGTTAGCCATAGTCTCTAGTGGAATCAACGGCTGGATCTTTTTATAGGGATAGTCTTTACGGTCGTCGTAGCTGGCTCCGTAGTATGGGTCTAGAGTAGCCGCCAACATGTTAGCCAACCAGTTTGCCTTCTTTGAGTATTCTTCTAGTACTGGAATGGCATCTTCGTATTTCTCTTCGTTGAACAGTGAACGTGCTCTTATTTCTAACTCGTCAACAGCGGCTTTCGTGATGACTCCGAGTTCTTCAATTTTCGAGGAAGATGCACTTAAGTCGAAAGGGTCTTTTGCTTCTTTATCCTGGGAGAAGCAAAGAGTACCGATTGAAGCGAGGAACGTGAGGAGGATGAGGTTCTTTTTCATAAATTTTCTGCCTAACGTGAAGGCCATACGCGCAGGTCATCGCGGAGCGATGGCCGGAGTTGTATGGGCCGCCTGGTTGTGTATTAGTTCTTTAAGCACAATTCTAGACGTTTTGTGGTTCTTGATGAGGAAAACGCGGATGTGAGAAGTCTCTCTTTCGATTCAACTGATTCAAAGATGGTCACGTCCATGAAAGTGTAAGCCGATGAAGATAGCGCGATGTACGCTCTGCGTGCTGTACCTCTACGTTTCGCATACTGAATAGCGGATTTAGGGAAGATTGACCCGAAATTGGTGTAAACCGTCGGATCGCACGTTTGAGAGAAGAAAGAATCCCAATCGATCGACTCTATTCTGCACTCGAGAAGATATGGGCAGGGAGATTCTGGGGAATCGGAGTCAAGCAGGAGAGCAGGTTCGTCCAGAAAAGAGGACCATCTCCACTGAGTAACAAGCTGGCCTCCTTTCGAAACGATCCATTCTTTTTCTTTTAGTTCTTCAATCGTCTGCGAATCTTGGGGATAAAAGATGAGTCGCTCGATTCCAGGTATCAGGAGATCTACACATTCTTGTACCTGTCTTTCTTTCTCTTCTGCTGACCGTTCGAGAGTTTGTATTGGGGAGGTTGAGACAGACAGGTGAAAGTGCTGACGATACTTCCTCGTAACCTCGCTTTCCCAAAGGGAGAAGTCGCTCGAAGCTAGGACAGTGAAGATTTCGTTCTTATTGCTCATTCGTTTCTACACAACGTCGAGTGCATACGCGGAGGTCATCGCGGAGCGATGGCCGGAGTTGTATGGCACGACTGGTTCGACTTCATTTTATTTGAATTTTGAGACGATCAGATCTCCGGTTTCAGGATCACAGTATTCGTCTTTCCAATAGTGTGGATCGTTGAGTCTGCGAAACTCGACTGATTTAGTTCTATGGTCTTTTAGGAATCCATTTCTCAACCAAATCGTGACTCCTTTTGAAGGCCATCCCTCGCTCGTTTCACTGAGTCTATTTCCTCTAATTATTTCTTTCTTAAATATCTCTCGGATCGGTTCCGACGCCTTCGAAATTCTGTCTAAATCAGTTTTGTTGGGGTAGGTTCCTGGTGTGAGATTGTAGCTTACCTGAGCTTCTGCGTCATTTATTCTTCTTCCGTTTCTTTCCTCTTCAACCAGCTCGATGAAGCCTCCGCATCCCATGCACTGGAATAATTCGGAGTGTCTCGAATTACTTATGCCATAGGAAATGAAATTTGAGGTTGGAGCTGGGAATTTGCTGCAAGCAGGGCACATAATTATTTGTCGAACGTGAAAGCCATACGCGGAGGTCAGCGCGGAGCGCTGGCTGGAGTTGTATGGGCTGACTGGTTGGCACAACCTTTTTTCTTAGAAGCCATTTTCATCAATCTTTTTGATTAATCGCTCCTGTTCTTCAAATTCTTCCTTCGTGAGGTATTTAATTCTGCATTCTTCGATCAGTTTAGGATCGTGGAAAATCTCATCGAACCGACGTATCCACTTTTCTAATTCTTTGTTCTTTATTTCCCAACCTTTTGAATCGAAAGAGCCGAACTCAAGGTACCTTCGTGCAATGCACTCTTCTGGTGACATCGAGCGCCAATCAAAGGTCTTCTCGAGGAAGTAGTTTGGATCGAACAGTTTTTCGTCAAAGTCAGTC
>NZ_JARXHY010000048.1 GCF_031127815.1 Pelagicoccus sp. SDUM812003
CCGTTTTCCAGGGTGGCTCTGTAGGTGAGGGAGTCGCCGGCGTCGATGTCGGAGAAGCTGCCGGAAACGTCGAGGGAGAATGCGGAGTCCTCGGTTGCGGTCTGGTCGGCGATGGCGGTGGCGACGGGGCCGTCGTTGGTATTCACAACTTCGACGTGATAGGTGCTAGAGGCGGAGGCGCCTGCGAGGTCCGTAGCAGTGACGGCTATATGAAGACTGCCCACGTCTTCGTTTTCCGGAGTGCCTGAAAGCTGTCCGGTGGTGGAGTCGATGGATAGCCAGCTGGGCAAGGGGTCGCCGTTTTCTAGGGTGGCGGAGAAGGTCAACACATCGCCTGCATCCATGTCGGAGAAGTTTTCTCCAACATCCAGAGTGAACGCGGCATCTTCGTTCGCAACGACTGCCGCCTCTGGGGACAAGTGGCTTTCGTCGATGACGGAGAACTCGCTATCGTTGGGGCCTTGCCATTCCAAGGTGAGATTGGAGAGGCCTCCGCGTTCGAAGTAGATCAACTCGATGCTGTGGGAGCCGGCTGGGAGCTCGACTGTGCCGATGGTTGATGTTGAAACGTGCTGTCCATCGCATTCGAGCACCATCTCGCCGTCCACGAATAGACGGTACCCATCGTCGCCGGTGACTTTGAAGTTCCACTCTCCTGTTTCGTCGATGTGGACGAAGCCTTCGTATTGGATCGCGAAGTCGTCGGTCGGTCCCCCTTCGTGAGCGGCTCCGCTGCCTGCGTTGAAATCGACTTCTGAGACGGTCTCGACGTAATCCGCCTCGGCGTCGAAGTCGATGTCGGAGAGCTTTCCAGGGCTTGTGTCGAGGTGATGATACGAGGCGGTCAGTCCGCTTTTAGAGGTGACGATCGGACCGTCATTTGTGTTTTCCACGCTGATACCGAAGGTTTCGGAGGCGGAGGCGCCTGCGGTGTCGATTGCGGTGACGGTGACTGCGATCTCGCCCACGTCGGCGTTTTCCGGAGTGCCGGAAAGCTGCCCGGTGGTCGGGTCGATGGAGAGCCAGCTGGGCAAGGGATCACCGTTTTGGAGGGTGGCGGAGTAGCTCAGGGAGTCGCCCTCATCGACGTCGGAGAAGCTGCCGGAGACGTCGAGGGAGAATGCGGAGTCCTCGGTTGCGGTCTGGTCGGCGATGGCGGTGGCGACGGGGCCGTCGTTGGTATTTTGTACCTCTATGGTGAATACGTCCGAGGCGCTTGCTCCGGACTGGTCGGACGCAATGACTTTCACAGAGAGTTCGCCCACGTCTTCGTTTTCGGGGGTGCCTGAAAGCACACCGGTATCGGGATCGATAGAGAGCCAATCTGGCAGTGGATCGCCGTTGGCCAAAGTCGAGGAGTACGTTGTGGAGTCGCCTACGTCGGCATCAAAGAAGTTTCCGGATACATCGAGAGTGAAAAGACTAGCTTCGCTTGTTTGTTGGTCAGCAATAGCTTCTGAGACCACGAGACCGTCGTTGTCGTTGGCTATTTCGAGTTCGAATAGGCTACTCGCTGAACTTCCTGCGAAATCGGTAGCGGTGACCAAAATACTGATCTTTCCCACGTCGGCGTTTTCCGGGGTTCCGGAGAGCTGTCCGGTGGTGGAGTCGATGGATAGCCAGCCGGGCAGCGGGTCGCCGTTTTCCAGGGTGGCGCTGTAGCTCAGGGAGTCGTCCGCGTCGACGTCGGAGAACTTGCCGGAAATGTCGAGGGAGAATGCGGAGTCCTCGGTAGCGGTCTGGTCGGCGATGGCGGCTGCGACTGGGCCGTTGTTTGTATTGACCACGATGATACCGAAGGTGTCGGAGGCGGTAGCGCCTGCGAGGTCGGAGGCGGTGACGGTGACCGCGATGTCGCCCACGTCGGCGTTTTCAGGGGTGCCGGAGAGTAGTCCGGTGGTTGCGTCGATGGATAGCCAGCTGGGCAGAGGATCGCCGTTTTCCAGGGTGGCGCTGTAGGTGAGGGAGTCGCCGGCGTCGACGTCGGAGAACTTGCCGGAGACGTCGAGGGAGAAAGCGGAGTCCTCGGTTGCGGACTGGTCGGCGATGGCGGTGGCGACGGGACCGTCGTTGGTATTGGTCACGCTGATACCGAAGGAGTCGGAAGCGGTGGCGCCTGCGGCGTCGGTGGCGGTGACGGTGACCGCAATCTCGCCCACGTCGGCGTTTTCAGGGGTGCCGGAGAGTAGTCCGG
>NZ_JARXHY010000049.1 GCF_031127815.1 Pelagicoccus sp. SDUM812003
TGGTGAATAGATTTGTAGAATACTCATTTGCGTGAACAAAACAGCTAAAGGCGAACAGAGCGAAATAGAGGAGTTTCATTGCGGTTCCTATTTTTTAGCCAACGTGAAAGCCATACGCGGAAGTCAGCGCGGAGCGCTGGCTGGAGTTGTATGGGCTGACTGGTTGGGTTTAATTTTTGTCTATTTTCTGGATACTAGACTTATAGTCTCCCTTTCCGGTTACGAATAGGAATCCAGCCGCAAGGGCATCATGAAATCCATTCGAGTCGGTGGTTTTCCAATAGTAGCTCTCAATATCTTCAGTTTCTTTTTCTGTATCGCCTAATTCTAAATTCAAGTGTCCAGATTCCCATACGCAGACTTCGGCGATCTTTTCCTTTTTTTCTAGTCGTGCCCTCAAGGCCGATCCACCTTCTGGACCGGTGTAGGTAAACTCGAAAGTTAGTTTGTTCGCTGCAAATCGACTCTCCAAGCCGACACGGTAGGAATCGAATTTTTTGTTAGTTATCAGTTCTTCGAGTGATTCCATTTTGTTTCTACCCAACGTGAAAGCCATACGCGTAGGTCAGCGCGGAGCGCTGGCCGGAGTTGTATGGGCTGACTGGTTCTAACCATTATTCATATAACAATTCTTCCACTGCGAAGTCTCGAATGAACTTCGATACCTCAGCGTCGGCGTAAGAATAATCGTCATTTGGTGGATGTCGGACTGAGTACAGCAAGGTCACCATAATGTCATTATCGTGAGGATGGATAAAAATGTGAGCGAAATCTCGCACGAACAAATATTCATCATCTCTTTTAAAGTCGGTGCGAGTGTCTTTCCAAACTCGCTCAGCGTAAATGCCGATTGGGCTGAATGCTTTTGTATTCCTGAAAACGTCAGTTACGGAAACATATCTATCATCATCATTATTTTGGTTCCATCGATTTCGAACGTATTCAAGAAACTCTGAGGGATCTGAAACTTTTGGTGCTTTGCTGTACGCCACTTCCGCCATTATCGTATGCCGCTTAGATACTTTCTTGGAGAAAATGAATTGGTACCCATCTTGGCTAACTCTCCATCCTTTAGAATCTGGTGAATTGAAATGTGATCCTGGAAGTTCGAACCTCGTACCTGGTTTGATGCTTTTCGCTTCGCACAAGCACGAAAAACCGACTAGTATCGAAAGCAGGAGTAATAGGCGAGTTGTTGTTTTCATCTTTCTTTAGAACGTCGAAGTGATACGCGGAGGTAAGCGCGGAGCGCTTGCCGGAGTTGTATCGACTGACTGGTTATGCAACTTTTATTTTTGTATTGGTGCTAATCCGCAAGATTTTAGGTAGGTATCTTTGTAGCCTTCTGATTCTAGCATCTTTATGATTTCTCGGTGATGCACATTGATGAAATCAAGAACACTAAAAAGCGTCCGTAGTTCAACTGCCCCATCATGTAAAGAAACGCCAATTTCCTTCCCAACACACGAAGCTAAATAGAATGAATTTATTTTTGGAGTCGATAGAGATGCGGAGATCAGCCCGCGATCATTCCAAAACATTGCTATCGTTCCCATGTGCTCGATTTCAAAGCTATCTTCATCGTATTGAAAACCGGATGGTTTGATATCGCTGAGAAACTGTTCGATGTCTGAAAGTGGGATTCTCATTTTTTTGGCATAACGCTAAGGTGATACGACGGCGGCTTCGGCAATCGCCTCCACGTCGGGGTTGGATGATTTCGATGTTTTGTTGTGAATGAGGCGAGCGTTTGCCGCCGTTGTATCGACCGCCTTGTTCAGTGTCATTTCTTGTAGTTTTGCTAAAAGCATCCACAAGATTACGAATGATAAAAATAGGAAAGCTGGAACTGAGACTAACAATGTCCACCAGGATTTTTTTTCCTTACGTCCGATTGCTGTTATGGAAGCGGCTACAGCTACTATCGAAGCGACTATAGCCGCTATCAATATGATGATTAATCTTTCTCCTGCAAACCAGTCGCTCGAGTGTATTTTTGTATTGGTTGCGATGATTACCCCAAAACAGAAGACCACGATTGGAAGGGTTAGTGATATTATAGTAGCGAGGGGCTTCATTCTACTGAACGTGAAGGTCATACGCGAGGGCTAGGGAACCGTCGTGCTGGAGGTTGTGGAGATACGTCCTTGCTGCTGCCACAACTCGGGCGCTTGGCCCGA
>NZ_JARXHY010000050.1 GCF_031127815.1 Pelagicoccus sp. SDUM812003
GAGAATCAACCGAAAGAAACAAACCAGCCCAACCAAGCAGCCCATACAACTCCGGCCAGCGCTCCGCGCTGACCTACGCGTATGGCTTTCACGTTAGCAAAAAGTAATGAACGCCAAAAAGATAATCAACGAGATCCAACGAGCAATTGGCGAAGTAAAAGATTCCGAGCAGAAAACAATACAAGTTTCCTCTCTAGAAAGATTCTTAGCCGATCTTGATGCGGACATAGATGCTCACGGGGAGATTGAACAGAAAGAACTGGAAACGAGACTAGCCGAGTTTTCCGCACAAAACGAAAGAAATTTGGCAGCTTACAATGCATCGGTTTCAAGCGATCTCGAAATGTTTAGATCCGTAATCCTAGCAGGACAAAGCGCCTTGAAGAGTTCACTACTGATCAATGGCGGAGCTTCCGTCGCAATCTTAGCCTTCATAGGAAATCTCGCCACAAAGGACAGTAAATACGAGATTATGATTTCGAACCTTTCCTCTACTCTATTCTTTTTCACGATTGGGGTACTCTGCGCAGCATTAGGCTTTGGAACGACCTATGCATCTCAGTATTCCTACTCGCGAGAAAAGCTCAAATGGTTGGGACACACATTTCAAGCTATTACGATCTCTGTAGTCGTAGCCTCATATTCTCTTTTTGGGTACGCCTCATTCGAAGCCAAAGAAAGTTTCGTTAAGAAAGAAGATGCTAACCAGTCAGCCCATACAACTCCAGCCAGCGCTCCGCGCTGACTTCCGCGTATGGCTTTCACGTTAGCCAGAAAAAGAATAGATGCTTAAACTCTACAAAATAACGGACACCGAAAAACTGTATTGGGAAACTTGGGAGAACGATGGAACCCACACAGTGCATTGGGGAGCGTTGGGTACCCAAGGATCATCGAAGGAAATCAAATCCACATTCCTGAAGAAAGCCGAGAAGGTCATCCAAAAAGAAATAGATCAAAAGATTGAAGAGGGCTACGCCCCCATCGATGAGGAAGAAACAAAAGTCCTACTGATAGAATTCGCAGTCGAAGGAATGGGAACAGTCGATGATGTCTCCAAGCGTCAGAGACTAGATGCAAGAATGAACGAAACCTTAGGTTGGAAAGGTCTAGGTCACAACGACGGAGGAAGCATTGGTAGCGGAACCATGGAGTCATGCTGTTTTGTTGTGGATTTTGACATAGCGAAAGCAGTAATCGAAGAAGACCTGAAAGACACAGAGTTTTCAGATTACACTAGAATTTACGAAGAATGATTAGGCTAACAAGGCAGCCCACACAATGTCGGCAAACGCCCGCCCCTTTTGCCACGACCCCATGAATTTTAACCTCAACAGATTTGGAACCTCAACCGAAGCCGACATCGTGTGGCTTTGACGTTAAGCAGAAAGAAAAATGAATGACCCTTCGACCTTTTTTTGGACCGTTGCCTCGGCAGTCACGATCTTCGTCTTAGGGCAGATTTACTTGAAAGGATTCGTCGAGCCGCTCCTAGACCTACGAAAAGAAATTGGCCAAACTGCTTACATCCTTGAATTCTATTGGAATCGAATGTTCGCAGAAGGCGCCGAAGGAGAAGAATTAAGAAAAAAGATTCGGGATAACGCATGTGATCTTTATAGAAAAAGTCAGACGCCAATCGTCTACTCATCGTGCCGATTTCTTTTTGGCATGCCAGCTAGGGAAGATATCCACAAAGCTTCTAGACGCCTCATAGGACTATCCAACCAAGTAGGCGAACGGACTCCAGAAGATCCAAAAATTAAAAGAAAAGAAGAGATCTACAAACTTCTAAAGATTGAAAATTTTGAAGAGAAATAATGCTTAACCAGTCAGCCCATACAACTCCGGCCAGCGCTCCGCGCTGACCTACGCGTATGGCTTTCACGTTGGCTAAAAATAGGAACCGCAATGAAACTCCTCTATTTCGCTCTGTTCGCCTTTAGCTGTTTTGTTCACGCAAATGAGTATTCTACAAATCTATTCACCA
>NZ_JARXHY010000051.1 GCF_031127815.1 Pelagicoccus sp. SDUM812003
CGGGTCGACCGGAACGCCAGGGCCGGCTCGCCCCAGCGCGTCGCCACCACGTCGGCCAGGCCGTCGCCGTCGAAGTCGCCGCTCACCACGCTGGCGCTGTCGCCGGGCAGGACCAGACCGCTCTCCGAGGCCGGAAGCGCGGCGAAGCCGCCGGAGCCGTCGCCGAGCAGAACCTGCCCAAGACCACCGTCGAACGAGCCGATCACAGGATCCACCTCGTGGAGGTTCTGCGAGGCCGCCAGATCAAGCTTCCCGTCGCCGTCGAAGTCGGCCGACGCAAAAGAGCGCAGCGGGGAGGCCTGCGCCAGACGAGGGAACGCCACGAAGCGGTAGCCGCCCGGGCCGCTGAGAAGGGCCCCGCTGCGAAGCTCCGTCAGCTCGAAGCGGCGCGCCGAGGACAGTGCGCCCTCCCCGAAGGCCTCCTCCAGGCTCGCCGCGGCGAAGGCGTCGTTGCCGCGGAAGCGACGCAGCAGCGAGGGGATCGAATCGCCGAGCTCCTTGCGCGAGCGCAGCGGAACCAGACGGCCGCCGGACTGGCGAGCCTCCACCAGCTGGCCCGGGCCGCGACCGCCGAAGTCGCCGAAGTACGCCACCGCGGGCTCGGAGGTCGAAGCCCGGTAGGGCGTGTTCAGCCCAACGTTGCCCAGCGCGTAGTCGGCGCGCCCGTCGCCGTTGAAGTCGCCGCTCGCAAGGGACTGCCACCAGCCGGAGCCGGCGGAGCCGAAGCCCAGAGCGGCGCCGACCTCCTCGAAGACAGAGCCCGGACGCGGCGACAGGCACAGCGCAGCCCCCCACTCCGAGACCACGATCAGCTCGGGAAGACCGTCGCCGTCGGCGTCGCTCCAGAGCGAGGCCGAGACGCAGCCCAGCTCCCCGCCGTCGGGAAGAAGCGAGCTGGCGTCCTCGAAGCCCGAGCCGGTCCCGCGCAGCAGCAGGCTGCGCCCGGGCAGCGGGTAGCTCCCCAGAGGCGAGCGCGCGCCGAGGAAGAGGTCGGCGAGCCCGTCCCCGTCGAAGTCTCCCGCGCTGGCCGAGGCGTAGCCGGAGCCCGCGGCGGCGGGAAGCTCCCAGCCGGACTCGGAGAAGACCCCCGAATCGTTGAGCAGAACCCGGGCCGCCGGGCCGGAGCCGGACCCGGAGGCCAAGGCCAGGTCAAGGTCGCCGTCGCCGTCCAGGTCCGACAGGGCCAGGGCCCCGTCGGGGGCGCCGGAGGGGCCGCCGGGCAGGTCCTGGGCGCGGTAGGAGCGGCCCGAGAGAAGAGCCCGGGCAGCGTCCCCGCCGCTGGAGCCGACCACCAGATCCGACAGCCCGTCGCCGTCGAGATCCCCGGACGCCGCGGCGGGGCCGCGGCGGCGATGCGAGACCGGGGCCAGCGGCTGGTCGCGACGGAGCGGGGCGCGCGCGGGGACCGGATCGAGCGAGAGGCCCGCCAGCGGCTCGAAGAGAGGCTCGGCAGGGGCGGCGGCCAGAGCGGCGCCGCCGCCGCCCGAGCCCTCGGGCTCGGTCGCCACGTAGCGGCGGTTCGCCGCGAGGCCCTCGAAGGCCTGGACCAGGCCGCTGGGCCAGAGGATCTCAAGGCGATCCACCCGCTCGTCGACGCCGAGGCCGAAGTGCAGCGAGGGCTCGCTGCCCGAAAGGTATCCGCGGGCAAGGGTCAGCTGGCGCGTCTGCAGCCCCGAGGCGCTGCGAAGCCGCACCCGAGCGCCCACGCCGTAGCGGTTGGAGGAGCGGCCGCGAAGCTCGAGAACCACACGAGCCCCGCCAGCGGCGTCGTTGCGCAGGACCGTGGGAGCGGCGGCGTAGTTGGAGTACACCAGATCAAGGTCCCCGTCGCCGTCGAAGTCACCGAAGCCCGCCCCGAAGCTCACGCCCACCTCGTCGAGCCCCCAGTCGCGCTCCACGCGCTCGAAGCGCAGATCGCCTAGGTTGCGGAACGCGAGGTTGCTCTCTT
>NZ_JARXHY010000052.1 GCF_031127815.1 Pelagicoccus sp. SDUM812003
GGTGTGAGTTGTAGTAGCTGTATTCATAAAGGCACTATATTGACGGGTCGCCTCATGGCGACTCGTCTCTGTGCCTTCTCATTCCTACTGGTTAGACCAAGTTTTTCTTCTCATTGGTTGATCAATCTCCATGTGCTTTTCATCGGCTGTGATGTTGTCTCCTTTGATCGATGTCGATTGGAGTCAGATACTGGAGTGTCCTCGTTGTGCTTAGAGCTACGAGAACTGATATCGAAGCGAACAGTAGCGCGATCAATGGCATCGGTGGCCCCCAGACTAGTGCTGAAAGACCGGCTGTGGCAGCGCACAAAACTGTCCAAGCCAACCGAATCGGCCTTCTCCAGTGACTCAATCGAATGCATGTTATCGGTGTCACCACGCTGAGTGTCCCGAAGCAAAGTTGAATAAGTGTCTCAACTTTCTGGCCAATCGTTTGGGCACGTGGAAACTGTTGTATGACGCCAGAGATCGCTACCCATGCTAGGGTGATTAGGAAAAGAGAAATGGCTGCGAGTAGGACGCGCCGAACTAGGTAGTTACGTTTTTCAGAGCCATTCATTTCTTTAGTTTCGTCTAACGTGAAAGCCATACGCGGAAGTCAGCGCGGAGCGCTGGCTGGAGTTGTACGGGCTGACTGGATATGAATTATTTCCAGGAGTGAAACTCTCCTAATATGACGTGATTCATGAACTCCTGAATCAGTCCGATCTTTTTTGGAGGATCTTCTTTTCTAATCTTCAGTGGGATGTCCTCGATTCTCACTTCTGGAATGTCTTTGATGATCTCTTCGCACGAGAAGCACATTTCAGAGAGCCAACCCGTTCCAACGATTATCGAGTTCCGGCAAGGGGCCTCAACAAAGAACTGAAGTGCTGCGAGCTTGGCACTTTGTGCGGAGATTTTAGCTTCGCCTCCAGGAAGTCCTGCATAACTGACTTTGTAGTTCTTCATATCGTGAAAGCCATACACGGAAGTCAGCGCGGAGCGCTGGCTGGAGTTGTATGGGCTGCCTGGTTAGCCCCTTCTTCTTTCAAGTTCTTGGCGTATCCAAGCGGGGTCTTTTCGCATATCTAGGACAGCAGCAACACGTGCAATGCTTCCTTCTATATCGTAGTAAACTGCGAATGGAAAACGCTTCGATAAGAGTCGGTAGAATCCAAATCTTTTGCTGTGCACGCCAGATATGAGCCTCAACGATTCAATATCGGAGAGAAGGCTATCGATAAAGTAGAGTCCGATTCCTTCACCCTTTTCGTCATAGAAAGCCTTTCCCGCATCCAAGTCTTGGGCGGCTTCCTCGAGGGTGGCGACCGTCCTAATTTGCATCAGCGATACCGCTCTCGGAGCTGCTCAATCGTGAGGTACTTAGCCTCTGGAGAATCCATCAACTTCTTTCTTTCGGCGAGGACTTCGCCGTGCCAAGAAGGTGATTCTGGCTCGGAGTCTTCGTGACACAGAGAATCCCAGATTTGTTCCATTGCCGTAAGTCGTTCCTGTACAGACATTTTCTTTATTTCCGAGATACTCATGATTCCTAGACTAGGGATTTCGGCTGCTGAGGCAAGTTGCTCTTTTCTTGGCTAACGTGAAGGTCATACGCGTAGGTCAGCGCGGAGCGCTGGCCGGAGTCGTATGGGACGACTTCCATGAGAAGGCACTGCAAGTTAATAATATAAAGGAGTTCACGACTTTTGTATATCAAGTCATCTGGGTATCGGATTCCATGTGTTTGA
>NZ_JARXHY010000053.1 GCF_031127815.1 Pelagicoccus sp. SDUM812003
GAGAATCAACCGAAAGAAACAAACCAGCCCAACCAAGCAGCCCATACAACTCCGGCCAGCGCTCCGCGCTGACCTACGCGTATGGCTTTCACGTTCTACAGAAAAAACATGATCGACGAAATCGTATCCGAACTAGCCCAACTTCCGAACTGGCGTTATCTGGTTTGCGTCGGAATCGCGGTCGTCGCTTCAGTTATTATCCACGAACTAATCCCTGGAAACTTTTGGGATTGGTTTATCAGCGTACCACTCGTCGGGGCTTCGATCTACCTAGCTTGGCGTTGGAAAAATGGATGAAGAATGAAGCTAGTCGAAGTTTTCCAGATCACAAAAAAAGGATGGGTTTTGATCACGAATAAAAAGATACCCGAAACTGATTGGAGCAGTCACAGCAATACAGAGCGTATCCGTGTTTTTGACACAAATGAATCTAAAGAATTTGAAGTAAAAGAAGTGACTTTGATTCTGAAGAACGGAACAGACTATTTGAGCTACCTAATCAAAGAAGATTTGGATGCATCTACCGCAAATAGACGGAAAAAAAGAATGGTAGAACCAGTCGGCCCATACAACTCCGGCCAAGCGCTCCGCGCTTGACCTACGCGTATGGCCTTCACGTTGGGCAAAACTAAATGAAACCGACCTTCCAACTATTTTTGGCCATGGTTCTCGCTCTCTTGGCGGGCTGCACAAACAAAGTTCGCACAGAAACGGTTATACTTGAGAACGGTGAAGAAGTAAGAGTCCGTCAGATACTTCCCATAGTCGTTGGAGATGGAACCAGAGTCCTAATGATGACCTACGTAACAGACTTAAACATCGAAGATGTAGATTCGGTACAACGTGAGGCAGATCGGATTTGGCCTTGGTATCAATCGATTGTAGAAAAGAGAGGATACGAGGTTGGTGGTGTCCAAGCAGCAAGCATCGTCAAGGAGGGTTTCATGTATAACGAAACAAAGAACTACACATTCATATACCAAAAGAAAAACAACCGATGGGAGCAACTCGATAGACCTGTAGAATTTGAAGCCCAACCAGGCAGCCCATACAACTCCGGTCAGTCGCTCCGCGACTGACCTCCGCGTATGGCTTTCACGTTAGGCAAATGAAGATAAAACGAGACAACGATATAATAAGAGCAGTCGGTTGGGTAGCGACTCAATCATCACAACTCGAGGTAGAGATTGAAGAGATAGCGAATTTCCTAGCGGGCGTTTTCGACAGAATCGACAACGATCCAAATTCGAATGTCGGAAGGAAGTTAGAGTGGATTAAAAGCGTCGTTAGAGAAATCGACTCGAATGAATTGAAAGACTTTTCCGATGCCCTTCAGCGAGCTAGTGAACTCTTAGACCAGCGAAACAAACTGATTCATGGACAGATATACTTCGACGAGCTTCAACCATCTAAGATGCAATTGAGGCCCAACTCAAACGATCAAAAGCCTTCGAGAGTTACACCTGAAAAGGTATACAATCTCGCTGAATCCTTGTGGACTCTTCAACTCGATATTTTTTCCAAGCACGCAATGACCCTACTAGGTGTTATAAAAGATAGAACAAATGCCTAACCAGTCAGCCCATACAACTCCAGCCAGCGCTCCGCGCTGACTTCCGCGTATGGCTTTCACGTTCTCAGCGAGAGTCTTTCTATGGCGACGATCTACGAACTGACACACGGCAAGCGTCTTCGTAGTCAACTGAACAAGACAAGTTGTTGA
>NZ_JARXHY010000054.1 GCF_031127815.1 Pelagicoccus sp. SDUM812003
GCAGCGATCGCTTGCTCCTTCAGCCTCTTCGGCCAGGGGAACGAGCTCGACACCCCGGAGATCTTCCAGATCAACCGCGAGGCCCCGCAGGCAAACTTCACACGCTTCGCCGACGAAAGCGCCAGCGTCGACGCCGACCGCGCGAACTCGCCCTACTACCGCAGCCTCAACGGCGAGTGGAAGTTCAACTGGGCCCCAAAGCCCGCGGATCGTCCGGTCGGCTTCGCCGATCCCTCCTACGACGTTTCCGACTGGGACTCCATCCCCGTGCCTAGCAACTGGGAGCTCGAAGGCCACGGCGTCCCCATCTACACCAACCTGGTCTACCCGTTTCCCAAGAACCCGCCGCGCATCGATCCCTCCGACAACCCGGTAGGCAGCTATCGACGCGAGTTCAGCGTTCCGGCGGATTGGGACGGCAAGGAGGTCTACCTGAGCTTCGGGGCCGTGCGCAGCGCCTTCTACCTTTGGATAAACGGCGAACAGGTCGGCTACAGCGAAGGCAGCAAGACCGAGGCGGAGTTCAACGTGACCGACTATCTGCAGGACGGCGTCAACACCGTGGCCCTGGAGGTCTACCGCTGGTCCGACGCCAGCTACCTCGAGGACCAGGACTTCTGGCGGCTCAGCGGCATCGAGCGCGACGTCTGGCTCTACGCCACCAACACCGCGACCCTCGAGGACCTGAGCATCACCGCCAATCTCGACGACAGCTACCG
Organism: Pelagicoccus sp. SDUM812003; assembly: GCF_031127815.1. Taxonomy (NCBI): domain Bacteria; kingdom Pseudomonadati; phylum Verrucomicrobiota; class Opitutia; order Puniceicoccales; family Pelagicoccaceae; genus Pelagicoccus; species Pelagicoccus sp. SDUM812003. Next base: position 720 of record NZ_JARXHY010000054.1, read on the forward strand.
GACCGGGAAGTTCGCCACCGATTTCGAGCTCTCCAACAGCGAGAGCGAAGCGCGAGCCGTCTCCCTCGTCGCCACCCTCCGCGACGGAGACAGGGAGGTCTTCACCTTCCGCAAGTCGGTCGAGGTACCCGCCGAGGGCAGCGAGACGGTGTCTTTCAAAAGGAGCGTTCCCAAGGTTCGCAAATGGACCGCGGAAACGCCGGAGCTCTACTCGCTCACCGTCACGGTCCAGCCGGAGAACGGCGACAGGGAAGTGTCGACCTTCGACGTCGGCTTCCGTCGTATCGAGATCAGGAATACGCAGCTGCTGGTCAACGGCAAGGCGATCTACCTCAAGGGCGTCAATCTGCACGACCACCATCCGGTCACCGGCCACGTCATGGAGGAGTCCATCACCCTGAAGGACCTGCAGCTGATGAAGGAAAACAACATCAACGCCATCCGCTGCAGCCACTATCCGAAGGAGGACTCCTTCTACACGCTCTGCGACCGGCTCGGCTTCTACGTCGTCGACGAGGCGAACATCGAGGTGCACGGCATGGGCACCACCAACCAGGGCAGCTTCGACGAGTCCGTGCACCCTGCGTACCTGCCGGAGTGGAAGGGAGCCTTCCTGGATCGCACCGAGCGCATGTACGAGCGCTCCAAGAACCATCCGTCCATCATCATCTGGTCGCTCGGCAACGAAGCGGGCAACGGCCAGAACCAGTTCGCCGCCTACGACTGGCTCAAGAGCGTGCAGGACACCCGCCCGGTGCAGTACGAAGGGGCCACCGAGTACTCGAACAGCGACCTGCAAGTACCTATGTACTGGTCGATCGAACGCATGATCGAATACGCGGAAAACGATCCTCAGCGGCCGCTCATCCAATGCGAATACGCCCACGCCATGGGCAACAGCGTGGGCAACCTGCAGGACTACTGGGACGTCATCGAGTCCTACGACATCATGCAAGGCGGCTTCATCTGGGACTGGGTCGACCAAGG
>NZ_JARXHY010000055.1 GCF_031127815.1 Pelagicoccus sp. SDUM812003
CGGGAGGGGTCCTCGATGGCGACGGCGAAGAAGAGGGACGTTATCGGCCCGACCCCGTGGACGGTCTCCAGCAGCTTGGTCGCCGGGTACTTCTCCTCGGCGAGCTTTCGCAGCAGCCTCTCGTGCCTTTTGATCTTGTCGGTAAGCTCGTCGATGGAGAGCAGCAGCGGTTCGACCAGATCGCAGTGCTCGGCGTCGACCGCCGCTCGGGTCCTGCGGACGAAGCAGGAGGCGTTGACGCCGTCTGGGACGCGGACTCCAAGGCCCTTGAGGAGGAATCTGACCGAGTTCATCATGTCGACCCTGGCGCTGACCAGGGCGTCGCGGGTCTTGATCCTGACCAGGTCGCGCTGGGCGTCCTCGCTCCTGTGCCTCACTGGATGGAGCAGGGAGGGGTCGACCCTTCCTAGCCTCGCGAGCATGCGCGCGTCGTTGCGGTCGCTCTTTCGGTCGTTCTGGTAGATCGACCTCAGCTTCCTGGCGTTGGCGACTATCGGCTTGAGCCCCTCGGCGGTCAGCAGCCTGCTCACCCACGGGGAGTGTGAACCGGTCTCGAGTATGGCGTTGGATTGTGGATACGTTCTGGCCAGCAGCTTGTAGCTTGCCGGCTCGTTGGGGAGGGATCGTTCCTCGACGATGCTGCCGCTAGCGTCGAGCACGCAAACTGCGACCTTGCGGTCGGATAGATCTAGGCCAATGGTGTGAGCTGTAGTGTTGGTATTCATAAAGGCACTATATGGACGGGTCGCTCATGGCGACTCGTCTCTGTGCCTTCTCATTCCTACTGGTTCTCAGTTTATTTTGTTTATGTTGGAATTCTGACCTGCCATAGACGCGTTGGACCTAAATGCTTGGTGCATCTGGAGCACCTTCAGGTTTCTGCTCTTCGACGTCGTACTCGATTCTGTACGCTGTGTCGTTTGCATCTTTATATTCTATCGTTCCTCCTTTTTCTGTGTATATTACAATGTACTCATCTACGTCTTCGGGTACTATCGCGTCACATTCAGGCCACCACTCAACGAGTTCTTTTCGATTGAATCGTATTAGTGGCTTCATGGTTAGCCCGGATGGTGGTTCCGGAGCGAGACTATCATATATCCAAGGGCGAGGTTTTCGATTCTCAAATATGGCCAGTTGCTTTTCTAGATAGACGAGGTCTTCTTTTATTCTAGCTAATGTTGCTGATTTGCTTCCTTTGTCTAAATCCTTATCTTTCATCACATCGACGTAAGAAAGAAGCATGTCGTGAGACTTGATTCGGATTTCGTTTGCAGAATCTTGTCTTTGACGATTGTCGCTTGCTATTTTTTGCTCAATGTCCAAGTGCCATTTTACAAGGCCTCCACCTACAACAAAGTTACCCAAGGAAGTTATTATTGCTGTCATTGAAACAATGAAGCTGAGGGATAGCTTCGGCTTGGGTTTTGGCTTTTTACTGTGACTTCTACGTATAGTGTTCGGGAATCTCATTTGTTAGAGAGTGGGAGGTAGGGTAGTAGCTTTTTTGAGAACGTGAAAGCCATACGCGGAAGTCAGCGCGGAGCGCTGGCTGGAGTTGTATGGGCTGACTGGTTAGCATCTATTTCTTTCTGACGACTTGGAAG
>NZ_JARXHY010000056.1 GCF_031127815.1 Pelagicoccus sp. SDUM812003
CTTCCAAGTCGTCAGAAAGAAATAGATGCTAACCAGTCAGCCCATACAACTCCAGCCAGCGCTCCGCGCTGACTTCCGCGTATGGCTTTCACGTTAGGGAGAAAAATGAAAATGTGTATCCAACCGGAAATGACGAATAGATCTTCAAGTCTTTGTGGTGGCTTTCGGGACGAGCCGCTGCTTGGGGCAGCGACTGAACCCTGTATCCACCAGTCGACTTTCAGAACTATTCGTCAACAATTTCGAGGAGGAGAGCCCAAAGACATAGCCACTTTGGCCTGCGGCCAAACAGGCTGGACGCGTTAGCGTGAGGAAAGGAAATCCAACCGACGCGACGATTGACCAAGCCGACGAAAAGAAAGAAGATCCTGCACAAGAAACCCAACCGATGAAGAAAGTAATTAACCCTAACCAGGCGCTCGATACAACTCGGGCCAAGCGCCCGAGTTGTGGACGCAGCAAGGACGAATCTTCCCCTACTCTTTCACAACCGTCATCCTAGCCCTCGCGTATCAGCTTCACGTTCTACAAAAAATGATCAGGCGAAAGAATGCAGTTCAGCCAATTCCAAAGAACGAACTCGAAGAGCTTCACACTGGAACTCTGCTTACTCGACTTCAGCATCTCAGAGAATGCGAAGAGTCATTCGAATTTACGGATCTACTTCCGGAAGAAATCGACGAACTAAGATCAGACGGAAGAATTCACGTGAAGGACAGTGAAGAATGGAAAGAAGCGTATTCAGACTTAAAAGACATTTTGAGTAGTCGAGAACACCTTCTAAACAAGCAGGAAAGAAAAGAAGAAAGAAGGAAACGAGCGAGGATCTAACCTGAAGAGAAATGAAAAGAAAGAATGGTAGAACCAGTCGCTCCATACAACTCGGGCCAAGCGCCCGAGTTGTGGAACCAGCAAGGACAAATCAATCCCGAGACTTTCACGACGGTTCTTTGAGCCCTCGCGTATGAGCTTCACGTTGGAAAGCTCGATGAAACGAACTATCAGATGCATACTCATACTCGCTCTCGCTATCGAGCCATTGACGCTGACAAGCGGAGAAGAGACTGAATCAGATACTTTCCTCTACACGTTGAAAGCATCCCTAGGCTGCTTCATCGAATCCCCCAAAACCATAAAAGACTTTGAAGATTTTCTACCAGACACGGAGGAAAGAGGTTTCTGCTGCTTCTCACGAAGAGACACGCTCCAAGGAAGGAAGATAGTTGAAGTGACATTCGACATAGTTGAACCAGAAGACTTCCCATTCGACCTTCAATTCAAGATGTCTATCGACGCAGAAACCGAAGGTAGTTTTCTGGAAAGAGACATCTACGCAGCTAAAGCTTTCTTTTGGCACGAAGACTCCGGCGTTCGCTTTTTCCTCTTAGACTCATCCGATGAGGACAGCATCTCATGTATTCAAAAGTAAGATATTCCAACCAGTCAGCCCATACAACTCCAGCCAGCGCTCCGCGCTGACTTCCGCGTATGGCTTTCACGTTGGCAAAAAATAAAGATGACTGACTTTGACGAAAAACTGTTCGATCCAAACTACTTCCTCGAGAAGACCTTTGATTGGCGCTCGATGTCAC
>NZ_JARXHY010000057.1 GCF_031127815.1 Pelagicoccus sp. SDUM812003
CCCGAAGCTCACGCCCACCTCGTCGAGCCCCCAGTCGCGCTCCACGCGCTCGAAGCGCAGATCGCCTAGGTTGCGGAACGCGAGGTTGCTCTCTTCCAGAACCGGGCTGGATCGCATCACTCGTCGCTGAGCCATCCGACTTTCAGCTCCCATGATGCGATCGAGAATATCCACATTGTGGTACTCTCGCACCATGCCGTTGGTGACGTGCAGATCGATCAGCCCGTCGCAGTCGAGATCCTCGAAGCGCACCGACCAAGTCCAATCGGTACGGGCTACTCCAGCCAGAAACGCCACCTCCAGCATCTTCTCCAGTCCCGTATTGAGATAGAGCGTATTGTGCATCTGCTGCGGCGCCTGGCGCTCAATCCGATTCGCCATTTCTCGCGCTCTGGATACAGCCATGCCGCGCTGGTCCTTTTCGTGCGACGTCGGAGCCATGTCAGCGACCAAAAAATCCATCGTGCCATCGCCATTCACATCGCCATAGTCCGATCCCATCGAATAATAGGGCATGCGAGGCACCAACTGGCGAAGCACATCTTCGAATGTTCCGTCCCCATTGTTTCGATACAGATTGTCAGGCATCGAGTAGTCGTTTGCCACATACAAATCCAACCAACCATCGTCATCGTAATCCCACCAGGAAACGGAATGCCCCGATGTCACCCCACCAATCCCCGCCGTCGCAGACGCATCCACGAAAAAGCCATCTCCCTCGTTGCGCAGCAAGTAGTCCTTCCTCCCCTCAGGACCCTCTATCGCGTTGAGCATGTTGGTCTGCACATAGACGTCCAGCCATCCATCGTTGTCGTAATCCGCGAAGGCGGCGACTCCACTCGCATCGCGAATCGCGAGGCCTCTCTTCTCCGCCTCATTCACAAAGGTGCCATCGCCCTGATTCACGTAGAGACGATTGGGAGCATCGAAACAGGTAACGTACAAATCGAGCCAGCCATCATTGTTCACGTCCGCAAAAACCGCTCCCTGATCCCAAACCTCTTCCACCGCTACGCGTTCCTCATCGCTGAACAAGCCAAGCAAGCGATCGGACCACGCCTCGCCATCATCCAGCAGCCCGGACGATTTTGTCACGTCTTCAAATCGCCAGTCACCAAGATTTCGATACAACTTCGATCCTCCTGTCTTGACCGCAAAAAAAACGTCAACTCGCCCATCGTTATCATAGTCTCCGACAGCCACTCCAGTTCCGATAGTGCCGAAAACCATTTCCTGATATCGGTCGCCCCACATGCGAGGATCGTCATAGCTATTCACCACATCGATACCGGTTCGTTCCGAAGAGAGCTTGGTGAACAGCGTATCTCCTTCCGCCGCGCTCCTCTGCTCAAGCTCCTTGACCTCCAATTCCGCCCGAATCGAAGTCGAGAAAACGAGTGCCAGGACACCGCCCCAGAAAACCTTAGGCCAATGCTTGGAAGAAAAAACCGATTCAGTCACGATGCTTGCCCCCTTCATTCTTTCGGCTCCCCTCGGGTCGACCGGAACGCCAGGGCCGGCTCGCCCCAGCGCGTCGCCACCACGTCGGCCAGGCCGTCGCCGTCGAAGTCGCCGCTCACCACGCTGGC
>NZ_JARXHY010000058.1 GCF_031127815.1 Pelagicoccus sp. SDUM812003
GCAGCGACACTCGAGCGACTTTATGAAGTCGCGAGACATCGAAGCGGTTTGCCGGTGAGAGTCAGGAAGCGTTTGGGCGCAAAAAAGCCGTTGTCTGTGAAACAACGGTTTTGGAGGCGTGGGCCGGAATCGAACCGGCGATAGAGCTTTTGCAGAGCTCGGCCTTACCACTTGGCTACCACGCCTTTCCTTGAAAGGACGGCCAGACTTGCGGATTCGTTTCGAGTTTCAAGTCGAAACTTCCGGAAAATGCGTCCTGCGGTGGGCGTGGGCCATGGGTCTGCGGTCGCTACCTGCAAAAGCCTGAGCTTAGAGCGCTCGGAAGAACAGGTGATCGCCGATGACGGCGGTCGCTCTCATGCGATGGCTCCAGCTCGGGAGCTGGTCGCGACGGGAGTAGTGGTCCGCTCCGTAGGTGTTGTCTGCCAGCGAGTCGGCGTACAACTGATCCACTATTCGTAGGGCGAGGCTCCAATTTAGGTCGCGAGAGGCGCGACGGACGTGGTTGGCGAAGCCACTCGAGCCGGTTTTTCCAGTCGACGCTTCGTTCAATGCGGTGAAGGCGTAAGGCGTTTTTACGATTTGGATGTAGCGGCTCTTGTCACGCTCCGCTCGATTGGCGATGACGGACGCCACGGCTTGCATGCCGTGTTCGCCTTGGTTTGACGCTTCCAAAACGAGGCACGCGGCCACGATTTGCCGCTCCCAGTCGCAGGGCTGGTAGGCTTCCGCGCGGACGACGCTGACGATTCCCATAAGGGCGAGTGCGAGGACGATGAGTCGTTTCATGGAGAATGGTAGGCAGCGGTGACGCTTCTTCGATTCGAACGATGGCGCCGAGTTCCCTTTCGATCTTTCTTTCGTTGGTTGGGGACCGTTCCGCTTAGCTTGCGGTCCAGGTCGAAGAAGAGGCGTTGGGAGGTTCGTTATCTTGGTGCGTTTCGAATGTTGGTTTGGGTCGCCAGCGAGTAGCGATGGCGAGCGATGAGTCGGATTGATCGGTTTGGCGGCGGGAGGTTAGCGCGGATCGCGGACGTTTTCCATTCGCAGGCGTCTCTTTTCGAGATTGTCAGCTTTTGCCGATCCTGCGGAGCCAATCCTCCATTTGAGAGTGGAGCTCAATACTTAGCTAGATTCGTTTGTGAAACGAAAAAGCTTAATTCGCGCCTACGTTTCGGCAGCTGTCGCTAGAGCTCGATCGCCGCGCCGATGGCGCTTCGTCAAACACGAGCGTTAGCGCGAGGCTTGACACCGTTCGATTTCCATTCCCTAGGCCTGCGGCGTTGGCGTAGTGGGGCGCTTCTCAGCGAAAGAACGGCTTTCCTACGAGATTCAATGGTCGGGGCGAGAGGATTGCTTCGGACCTTGTCCTCACCGCTTCGCGGCGCCGCCTGAAGGCATCGGCCATCTCCGCTCGCGCCGCTCGCTTCGTCGAACCTCTCGGTTCAAATCCTCTCGCATGAGACTTTGGCGTGGGGGGGGAGTCTTTCGCCGGGAACAGGTTGCTCGGCGAGATTCAATGGTCGGGGCGAGAGGATTGCTTCGGACCTTGTCCTCACCGCTTCGCGGCG
>NZ_JARXHY010000059.1 GCF_031127815.1 Pelagicoccus sp. SDUM812003
GACTGACTTTGACGAAAAACTGTTCGATCCAAACTACTTCCTCGAGAAGACCTTTGATTGGCGCTCGATGTCACCAGAAGAGTGCATTGCACGAATGTACCTTGAGTTCGGCTCTTTCGATTCAAAAGGTTGGGAAATAAAGAACAAAGAATTAGAAAAGTGGATACGTCGGTTCAATGAGATTTTCCACGATCCTAAACTGATCGAAGAATGCAGAATTAAATACCTCACGAAGGAAGAATTTGAAGAACAGGAGCAATTAATCAGAAAGATTGATGAAAATGGCTTCTAAGAGAAAAGGTTGTGCCAACCAGTCAGCCCATACAACTCCAGCCAGCGCTCCGCGCTGACTTCCGCGTATGGCTTTCACGATATGAAGAAAAAAGCTCCAAGAATTTCGATAATATCAAGCATGCTAGCTTGTCTACTTTTCACGGTTCCAACTCTTTACGGGTACCGAAGCGGAGCAAACAGCGAGACCGGAGAATCCGGACCATTATACCAAGGGTACATTTTGATGCTAGCATTCGTGATAATTACGTTTTGGGTTTCCTTGTTCCGCGCGTCACAAAAAGAGAAGGTCAGATTCCCTTGGTGGGTCTACCCCGTCATCACACCCTTTTTCGCTGGTTCTCTCTTATTCGCGGTCGCCATTTTAGCTTCATTCGGTGTTGGAGTAGACTACCCCTAATCCAAAAAAAATGAATCATATCCAGTCGGTCCATACAACTCGGGCCAAGCGCCCGAGTTGTGGCAGCAGCAAGGACATATCCTCACAACTTCCAACACGACGGTTCTCTAGCCCTCGCGTATGACCTTCACGTTAGGCAGAAAATAGATGATCGAAATTCTCACAGTCCAAGATCACTTCGAGATCTCAAACATTGGCCTACTGATCCTACCGGATTTTTCTGTGCCTGAGGGTGGATGGAAGCCGAAACGGGAAGCGATAGAAGTTAAAAACCCCAATGGATCGACTTACAAAACTGAAGCGGTTTTTCTAATGGAACATCGCAACATCAGAGATCCTAAAGTTCCAACGGACCTGAGATGGCGAGTCGTACTCACGATACCGGAAGGTACAAAAGATCAGGTCCCAATAGGGAGCAGAGTTCTGGTTTCTCGCGAATTCAAAAACCAACTACTCAATGGAAAAGAAGCCTAACCAGTCGGTCGATACAACTCGGGCCAAGCGCCCGAGTTGCGGATGCACCAAGGACATATCTTGCCCTACTCTTTCACCACGTACAACCTAGGCCCTCGCGTATCACCTTCACGTTGGGCAAAAATAGATGAGAAACAGAGAAACAGAATGGTCTCTTCCCATGGTGAGGTTCTTTGGAGCTTTCTTCATACCTCCACTCTGC
>NZ_JARXHY010000060.1 GCF_031127815.1 Pelagicoccus sp. SDUM812003
GATCTCGACGAAGTCGCCCCGAGTATCACTTCTTCCGATACAGCCACCGCCATCGACGAGAACAGCGGCGCATCCCAAGTCATCTACACCGTCACTTCCGACGATTCCGCCGACGTCTCCGATGGCGTCACCTACAGCCTAAAGGCAGTGGACGACCACGCATCACTCTCCATCGACGCAAACACCGGCGCCGTCGCACTCACTGGCAACCCTGACCACGAGACCAAGCCGTCCTACAGCTTCACCGTCGTCGCCACCGACGCCGCAGGCAACGCCACCGAGCAGGCCGTCTCCCTGGCCATCAACGACCTCGACGAAATCGCCCCAAGTATCACCTCTTCGAATACGGCTACCGCAATCAACGAGAATAGCGGCGCCGCGCAAGTGATCTACACCGCCACCTCGGTCGACTCCGCGGACGTCTCCAACGGCGTCACCTACAGCCTAAAGGCAGTGGACGACCACGCCAGTCTCTCCATCGACGCAAACACCGGCGCCGTCACACTCACTGACGACCCAGACCACGAAGCAAAGTCCTCCTACAGCTTCACCGTCGTCGCCACCGACGCCGCAGGCAACGCCACCGAGCAAGCCGTCTCCCTGGCCATCAACGACCTCGACGAAATCGCCCCAAGTATCACCTCTTCCGATACAGCCACTGCCATCGACGAGAATAGCGGCGCCGCGCAAGTGATCTACACCGTCACCTCGGACGACTCCGCCGACGTCTCCAACGGCGTCACCTACAGCCTGAAGCCCGTAGACGACCACGCATCACTCTCCATCGACGCCAACTCCGGCGCCGTCGCACTCACTAACGACCCAGACCACGAAGCAAAGTCCTCCTACGCTTTCACCGTCGTCGCGACAGATGCCGCAGGCAACGCCACCGAGCAAGCCGTCTCCCTCTCCATCAACGACCTCGACGAAATCGCCCCAAGTATCACCTCTTCGAATACGGCAACCGCAATCAACGAGAATAGCGGCGCCGCGCAAGTGATCTACACCGTCACCTCGGACGACTCCGCCGACGTCTCCAACGGCGTCACCTACAGCCTAAAGCCCGTAGACGACCACGCCAGTCTCTCCATCGACGCAAACACAGGAGCCGTCACCCTCACCGCAGACCCCGACCACGAGACCAAGCCATCCTACAGCTTCACCGTCGTCGCCACAGACGTAGCAGGAAACAGCTCCGAACAGGCCGTAACGCTCTCCATCAACGATCTCGACGAAGTCGCCCC
>NZ_JARXHY010000061.1 GCF_031127815.1 Pelagicoccus sp. SDUM812003
GCAACTCTTTTTTGTAACGTGGTGGATTAACACTTCTAAGGAATATCCGCCTTTTGTGGCCGCCTTGGCTTCGCTATCTTCGAGAGGTAGTCCGACGGCGCCTTGAAGCCAAGCGTCTTTCTGGGCCGCTGCATGATTCTACTCTCCACCTCGGCCGCGTAGCCCTGCGGATAGTCGTGGACCCTCAGGCTGGAGCCCTTCGGGAAGCACTGCCGCGCCAGCCCGTTGCAGTTCTCCACCGCCCCCTTCTCCCAGCTGCGGTAGGGGGCGCAGAAGTAGCTCCGGCATCCAAGGGAGCGCTCGACCTCCAGGTGGCAGGCGAACTCCATTCCGTTGTCGTAGGTGATGGTCCGCACCCGGTAGGGAGCCAGGCGGCGCGCGATGGCCTCCGCGACCTCGCCCGAGCTCTTCGAGGCCAGCGGCTCGAGCAGGGCGATCCTGCTTTTGCGCTCGAGCAGGCTGAGCAGGAAGCCCCTGCTGGCCCAGCTGCCGATCAGGTCGGCCTCCCAGTCGCCGTAGCGCGAGCGCGTCCGCACCGCGGCGGGGCGATGCTCGATGCCCACCCTTCCGCCGATCCGTCCCTTCGGCGAGGGTCGCCTGCGCCGCTTTCGCCGCCGCGAGCTGATCCTCAGGTGGGACCTGAGGCCGCCTCCGGCCCGCCGGTCGGCCTCGACGTGGCGATAGATCGTCTGGTGGCTCGGGCCGAAGCCGACCCTGCGCATGGCCCCGCATATCTGCTCGGGGCTGTGGTCCAGGCGAAGGAGCCGCTCCACCTCCTCCAGAAGCCGGCCGCGAAGGACCCTGCGACGCGGCCGCTTGGCGAGCTTGAGCTGCCGGGCCAGCTCGTCGGCCCCGCGCGCGTCGTAGCCGTCCGGGCCGCTGGCGTTCCTGCGCAGCTCCTTGCTGACGGCGCCCTGGCTGAAGCCGATCGCCTCGGCGATCTGCGCCTGCGTGGATCCGCGCTTGCGTAGCGCGGCGATGACGCGACGATGCTCGTCGCGGAGATGTCGGTTTGCTGCAGTTCTCATCGTTGTCTTGGTCGATAGCGATGCTGCGGCAGGCCGGCTTTCCGCGCCAGCTCGAGATTTATTCCTTAGCTGTGTTAATCCGCCACGTTGC
>NZ_JARXHY010000062.1 GCF_031127815.1 Pelagicoccus sp. SDUM812003
CTTGGGGAGTACTAATTGAAAAGAAAGTCCAACCAGTCAGCCCATACAACTCCGGCCAGCGCTCCGCGCTGACCTACGCGTATGGCTTTCACGTTAGAAAAAATGAGAACCTTCCTACCTATCATGCTTTTCTCACTCGTCCTCCCCTTTCTTGGAGGCGCATCAGAGACAGCCTACAAGGTAGCTTGGACCATCGAATCGTCACCACATGGCGACACTTTCGAGCCCACTGTGGATTCGGGGTACATGGTTCTGCTAGAAAGTGAATGCGTCGCCTTCAAGGTGAACACTACTGCCGAAGCTGTCGCTATTTATGACATAAAGAATAAGTCGATCTTTAGCTTCTCACTAGAGAGATGGATCGATTTAGACCAGTTCAAGACTCAATCCTTAGACAATCAGCGAAGGAACCTGATTCCAATCGCCGAAGAGGACACGAATCACGCAAGAATTCTCAAATCAATTTCTGCAACAGACTTCGATATCTATGAGAGCGAAGGTGATCTACTTTTTATAAAGGATCATCTCACCTACTGGATCAAAGCAGAACCTATGAAGGAGAGCTTTCTCGAGAGGTATGCTCTATTTTACGAGATGAAGCTGTACCACTTTCTTCCCAGCGGTTCTCCTCCGCCAAATGCACCAATAGAAGTGAATAGGGAATTGAAGAAAAGAGGCTTGTTTCCGAATGACATCAAAACCGAGATCCAACTTCACAGAGAATCGATTAAGACCCATACGACTTTATCAGTGAGTTTAGCCTCACCCGAAGAACTTAAGACAACAAAAGAAATTATTTCTAACCAGTCAGCCCATACAACTCCAGCCAGCGCTTCGCGCTGACTTCCGCGTATGGCTTTCACGTTCGGTAGAAAACAATGAATCGATTTTTCACATTCACCTTTCTCTTTGTCCTGACAAGCATCTCGT
>NZ_JARXHY010000063.1 GCF_031127815.1 Pelagicoccus sp. SDUM812003
GGCGGTAGCCACGATACCGACGTCAAGGTTCCAGACACTGGTTCTACCGTCGCTCTTCTCGGATTCGGCCTTCTCGGTCTCGTTGGAATCGCTCGCCGCTTTCAGCGATAGTTGATCCTAGAAAAGAACTGAAATTCCAGGCCGTACAGCTGAAGCTGTACGGCTTTTTTATATTGTAGAGGTGTAATGTAAGACCTCCATGGTTTGTCGGCAAATCTTACAGGATTGGAATTATTATGTAAGTTGCTGTTTATTAGGTGTTTATGCTTGATAGGGCTTGGCAGGCCTACTCTTCTTAAGAAAATCTTTACTAAATCTCTTTAGCGAATGTTTGGTGGATTTATTTTTTTATGAAATTCATAAGGTTCTTAATAAGAATGAGATAGGAAAAGTATTTCTACTGTGAAAGGTTGTTTTAGAGGGAGATGGCATGTCGTTTGCTGAATGGTGTTATCGAACGCACTTTCATCCTTTAACTCGAAAGCCTAAATGAAAACTATAACTAAATCTATTCTCGCTATCTTTGCCTCGGTTGCCGTTGCTGGTAGCTCATTCGCGATCTCAACTCAAAGTGCTTACGCTTGGACTGAGAACGGTAATCTCATCTCTCAAGAGGGGGAGACTGATGGAGATGCATCAGTTTTCGCGGCCCCATTGGGAGATTGGAGTGTAACTTTCTCGGCAGGATTTGTTCTTCCGTCCACAGGCGGCGGAGCTCCCTTCCTCCACTCTTCACTTGCTGGTAACAACACCACTGGTGGGATCAACGAGTTGACCGGTCTCTTCAT
>NZ_JARXHY010000064.1 GCF_031127815.1 Pelagicoccus sp. SDUM812003
TGGTCGCCGGGTACTTCTCTTCGGCGAGCTTTCGCAGCAGCCTCTCGTGCTTCTTGATCTTGTCGGTAAGGTCGTCGATGGAGGCGAGCAGCGGCTCGACCAGATCGCAGTGTTCGGCGTCGACCGCCGCCCTTGTCCTGCGGACGAAGCAGGTGGCGTTGACGCCGCTTGGGACGCGGACTCCAAGGCCCTTGAGGAGGAATCTGACCGAGTTCATCATGTCGACCCTGGCGCTGACCAGGGCGTCTCTGGTCTTGATCCTGACCAGGTCGCGCTGGGCGCCCTCGCTCCTGTGCCTCACTGGATGGAGCAGGGTAGGGTCGACCCTTCCTAGCTTGGCGAGCATGCGCGCGTCGTTCCTGTCGCTCTTGCGGTCGTTCTGGTAGATCGACCTCAGCTTCCTGGCGTTGGCGACTATCGGCTTGAGCCCTTCGGCCGCCAGCAGCCTGCTTACCCACGGGGAGTGGGATCCCGTCTCGAGCACTGTAGTCGATCCTGGATACGTCCTGGCCAGCAGCTTGTAGCTTCCCGGCTCGTTGGGCATCGAGCGCTCCTCGATGATTTTGCCTTTGGCGTCCACGACGCAAACTGCGACCTTGCGGTCGGAGAGATCCAGGCCAATGGTGTGAGTTGTAGTAGCTGTATTCATAAAGGCACTATATTGACGGGTCGCCTCATGGCGACTCGTCTCTGTGCCTTCTCATTCCTACTGGTT
>NZ_JARXHY010000065.1 GCF_031127815.1 Pelagicoccus sp. SDUM812003
AGAACGTGAAGTTCATACGACGGAGGTATCGCGGAGCGATGCCGGAGTTGTATGAAACGACTGGTTCGGTTTCTTTACTTCTAGTGAATTGAAGAATATGTCTCGATATGGTTTTAGATCCATGCCTCCAGAGTCTGGATACTCGATGATTATAGTGAAAATGCTTTTTGGACCGAGGACGTATCTGATGTATGCTCCCGAATTCCCTTTCGATAGTTCAACCGTGATACATCGCATCCCTTTGAATTCTGAGGTTTCCTGACTAACGACCGTAGAGTTCGACTCGCCAAAACTCTCAGCAATCTTTTCGAAATCACTGGGATCGCTTGTTTCTTTGGTAGGAATTTCAGTTACCGAGAACTTGAATCCCTCCATCGTTTTGGATCCTATTCCAAAGGTTTGAATCGTTCCGTTCTTTGGGTCGACGTCGGTTACTGTGAAGTCGTTGAATGGTATCGGCATCAGCACAGAAAAACTGCCTTCTGTCGATTCTGCGTAGTTCCAACCAGATTCGTGCTCAACGATAGCTTGTTGCCTGTGCATCGTCAAAGGCGTTGAATACGAGATGCTTGTCAGGACAAAGAGAAAGGTGAATGTGAAAAATCGATTCATTGTTTTCTACCGAACGTGAAAGCCATACGCGGAAGTCAGCGCG
>NZ_JARXHY010000066.1 GCF_031127815.1 Pelagicoccus sp. SDUM812003
AGGCAGAAGGTGCCCACGTCTTTGGTGTAGAGGATGTCCATGGCTTCGATGAGCAAGGCCATGTCGGAGGCGTTCTTGCCCTTGACGATGTCGAAATGCTGGATGGGCTGGATGGCGTAGTCGTGCAGCACTTTCTCCCAGCCGGAGAGGCTGGTTTTCTTCCAATTGCCGTAAGCTCGTCGGATGCTGACGCTGCCGTAGCTGGCGAGTTCGGCGATGATGAAATCGATCTTGGCGGCAGGGGCGTTGTCCGCATCGATGAGAAGGGCGATATTGTCGCTGGCGGTTTCGGATGAGGGCATGAGGCTGGATGTTCTTATGAGGTCTGGTCTTGGATGGGCCGAATGCTTTCGGGGGCGAGCAGATTGTTCGGAGCGTGAGGCTGTCTAGCTGTGAATGGTTTGGTGTTGTGTCATCGTTTTATGGATACGCAGACCGGTTCGAGTTGAGCGGCTTCCGAAAGGTGCCTAGGGGTGATCATTTTCCGTTCCAACGGAAGCGATGGATCGATGCTGCGGATGAACTCTTCGTAGGGCCGCCAGTCGAGGTCGCCAAGAGTGACGACTTCGCCTAGGTCTTCGTGAAAGACATCGCGAAAGGCTTTGAAGATCAGTTCGGAGCAATAGATTTTTTCGTCGTCGAAATCGTACTGAAT
>NZ_JARXHY010000067.1 GCF_031127815.1 Pelagicoccus sp. SDUM812003
GGGCCAAGCGCCCGAGTTGTGGACGCAGCAAGGACGTATCCTACCCTACTCTTTCACAACCAGCAACCTAGGCCCTCGCGTATCAGCTTCACGTTAGCCAAAAAAAGAAATGATCAGAACCATAAGCGAATGCCTGAATTTCTGTTTTTTGATCATATGCTTGATTCTCACCTACGAAGCATGGGACGCTTATCAAACGACCGAAGGAATAGGAAGACTTGGCCTAGTCTTTGTGGATCTAACTTTGGGTGCTGCCGTACTGATCACTTCAGCTTGGGCATTGCTAAACTACAGATTTCGGAAAAAGGAAGAAGAAGACAAAAAAACAATAGTCATGACTATAGTCACCCGCACCAACCGATTTCAGTGCCTACTCATTATACCTTCCGGACTCTATGCTTTTTGGGTTATCATAAAAATAATTGACCAAGAATTTGGCTAACCAGGCAGCTCACACAATGTCGGCAAACGCCCGCCTCTTTCGCAACGATTCCATGAAAATCAACATCAACTGTCTTGGAACCCCACCCGAAGCCGCCATCGTGTGGCTTTGACGTTAGGTAGAAAATGAAAGTAACCAAAGAACACAAAATAGATGCCGGAGAAAAAGACTCCGAAGGTTACTACGACTATTTCTACGAATACGAC
>NZ_JARXHY010000068.1 GCF_031127815.1 Pelagicoccus sp. SDUM812003
TTCACGTTGGACGAAAATAGAGCATGAAACACCTATTCACCATTCTCACAATCTTCGTGATAACATCTGGCTATTCTGGTGCGATAGAAGGCCCCACCATAAGTTTCGAAGTACCCGATGGAGTCTCCGTGAAGAAGCTGGTTCATCCTCCAGCAAACATGGAGGCGTTTGTACTGAAGCTAGATGATCAAGGTACAGAAAGAGACCTAACTCTCGACATTCCTGACCTATCCAGATGGAAAGACTCATCTTTCGAAAAGTATCATGCATTTGCTTCACGATCACAGAGTTGGAAGCCTTCAGGACCAGAGGAAGTGGAATTTGGAGAGTTTCATGGATACCGTTACGTAGGTAGCAAAAAGGGAACAGACGGCACCCAAATTTTTGATGTGGATATCTATCTCACAGACGGCACCAAACACTTTTCGGTTTCATTCGAAGGGACTAGGGAGTTCGAAGCTTCAGCATACAAAATCCTCGAAACACTGAAGAGAACACCTCAAAGCTTGGGGAGTACTAATTGAAAAGAAAGTCCAACCAGTCAGCCCATACAACTCCGGCCAGCGCTCCGCGCTGACCTACGCGTATGGCTTTCACGTT
>NZ_JARXHY010000069.1 GCF_031127815.1 Pelagicoccus sp. SDUM812003
TCCGCGTATGGCTTTCACGTTCTGCAAAACAAATTTATGAATCCACACAGAGGCCTGCTCCACCACATGAACATCAACGTTTCTGACCTGAAACGTTCCTCTCGGTTTTACGGTCCGTTATTTGAATACCTTGGATACGAGAGAGCAGACTTCGATCACGAAGGAGAATGGGCATTCGAAGACTGGAAGCGATGGCTCGAAGGCACGCCCCATGAGATCAGCATTGTACAAGCACATGGCGACGAAACCTACGAGAAAAATAAGAGAAGAGCAGTTGGGAGACACAATCACATAGCATTTTGCGCTGAAGACCGAAAGGACATCGACGACCTCTACGAAAAGATTTTGGCACCACTAGAGAAAGAAGGTCTCTGCATGGTTGAAGATCCACCTTGTGAGTGTCCAGAATATGGTGACGGATATTATGCCACGTTCTTCTTTGATCCAGATGGACTGAAGTACGAATACGTCACGAACCCCAACTACTTCAAAAAGAAGCAGGCAAGAGATGAAAGAAGAAA
This sequence comes from Pelagicoccus sp. SDUM812003, assembly GCF_031127815.1. Classification (NCBI taxonomy): domain Bacteria; kingdom Pseudomonadati; phylum Verrucomicrobiota; class Opitutia; order Puniceicoccales; family Pelagicoccaceae; genus Pelagicoccus; species Pelagicoccus sp. SDUM812003. The sequence continues at coordinate 522 of NZ_JARXHY010000069.1, forward strand.
ATAAGCAGAACCAGTCAGCCCATACAACTCCGGCCAGCGCTCCGCGCTGACCTCCGCGTATGGCTTTCACGTT
>NZ_JARXHY010000070.1 GCF_031127815.1 Pelagicoccus sp. SDUM812003
TTCACGTTGGGCGAAAGAAGATGAAACCACCATCTAGAACAATGGAACCTTCGAAGTCGTATTCTACGATTGGTTACACTCCGTTGCTCATCGTTGAATTATCCATTCTAGCAGCGATCTACTTCCTATCCAGTTCATTCCTGCTCACTGCGACTATCTTCGGGTTCTTCGCACTAGTCCAAGTCATCGGTTTGAAGTGGGAGAAAACGAAGAAAGAAGAGAGAAAAGAAGATTCGATTTGCTCTTTCTCCAAAGCTCTTCCGGCAAAGGATCACGACACTTGGGTCGTCAGGGCCGTTTATGAAGAACTAACTCGAGATTGTAGATTTCCGATTCAGCCAACGGATCGACTTTTTGAAGACTTAAGATTCGACGATGACGATTTGGATGTGATCGCCGAAGAGGTGGCCAGAAGATCAAGAAGAACACTCGATCAGAAAGAAAAGAATCCAAGATACAAAAAGGTATTCACGGTTTCTGACATGATCGATTTCTTCGAGAATCAACCGAAAGAAACAAACCAGCCCAACCAAGCAGCCCATACAACTCCGGCCAGCGCTCCGCGCTGACCTACGCGTATGGCTTTCACGTT
>NZ_JARXHY010000071.1 GCF_031127815.1 Pelagicoccus sp. SDUM812003
ATAAACACAAATCAAAAACTGAAGACAGCCAACCAGTCAGCCCATACAACTCCAGCCAGCGCTCCGCGCTGACTTCCGCGTATGGCTTTCACGTTAGGTAGAATAAAATGGGATACCAACTCCACATAGAACGCCCCGACGAAGTAGAAATCTCTGATTCTGAATGGGAATCTGCCGTATCCGAAATTCCGACACTGAGATTTGCGCAGTCGAATGTAACGGGTACTCCACCTACTGGAGGCCTCACGATAACCATAAAGTCTGAGGATATCGATGTTGAGGTCCTCTTCGAAACTGGAGGCTTTCTTGGACTATTCAAAAAGAAAGAATGGATCTATGCATTTAGTTTCTCAGAAGGTACCGCATCATTCTCACCACCAAGAGATATCGATGACCAAACAGATCCAGTCATGAAAGCGGCCAGATTACTCTGCAAAAAGCTGGATGCGAAGATTCGAGGAGATGATGGAGAAGAGTATGAATAGAAGAATACCTAACCAGTAGGAATGAGAAGGCACAGAGACGAGTCGCCATGAGGCGACCCGTCAATATAGTGCCTTTATGAATACAGCTACTACAACTCACAC
>NZ_JARXHY010000072.1 GCF_031127815.1 Pelagicoccus sp. SDUM812003
AAAAATAGGAACCGCAATGAAACTCCTCTATTTCGCTCTGTTCGCCTTTAGCTGTTTTGTTCACGCAAATGAGTATTCTACAAATCTATTCACCATCGAAGTTCCCGACTCCTTTGATGTTTATCCCGTAAAGGACTACAGGTTGCTTGGAAGCCCCAAAGATGACCCGCTAGCGGATCTACCATTCATCATGATCGACTTCTCAAATGATGGTAAGCTAGCAAAAGAGTTTGAATCCAAGAAGAACGAGTTACTAGAGAAACAGAACTTTCAAGCAGTTGATCGAAATGGAAGCCCCATCCAAGACTCCGAAGTAAAAGATGATGAGTACTATTATGGATACAAATCGACGTCCGAGAATAGTGTCATCACCAGCCACCACTCATTCATGATCCACAAGGAAGATCTATTCTTCTTTATCCTGTACTCAAGCCATGGTGACCGAGAGGAAACGTACAAGCTCGCCCACTCACTTTTCTCGGACATCATAAACACAAATCAAAAACTGAAGACAGCCAACCAGTCAGCCCATACAACTCCAGCCAGCGCTCCGCGCTGACTTCCGCGTATGGCTTTCACGTT
>NZ_JARXHY010000073.1 GCF_031127815.1 Pelagicoccus sp. SDUM812003
CGTGAAAGCCATACGCGGAAGTCAGCGCGGAGCGCTGGCTGGAGTTGTATGGGCTGACTGGTTAGGATTCATTTCTTTTCTATTGGTCTCACTCGGTGACTTTCGAGCCAATCGGAAATTGATGATAGCTCATCAACTTGGTTGGGCAAACACTTGATCCAACCAGAAATCAACTTTTTCAATCGTTCCTCGTCTTCACTTTTGAACGCGAAAACTAACGATTTAGACTCTGGAAAACAGGGTGTCAGGTAGACTTTCTTCCTTCTGTCCTTGAGCGTTTCTTTTTCGAACTGTTCCAATGTCAGCTGAGACGATTCTTCGTCAAATTGGTATGCTATATCTGCGTCATCGAAGAATATGCGATAACGCTCTCCTTTGACATTCTTGATGTTTACTTCAAATGAACCACCGTCGAATAGGTAGTCGAAGGATACCTCGCTTGGACAACCAAATGACGATTCTAACTTTTCTAGCTCTTCAGCTACTGTTCCGGCAAACGAGAAGGAAAGCAAAGAGGCAAAAGCGACTAGAGTGATTGTCTTTTTCATTCTTCCTAACGTGAAAGCCATACGCGGA
>NZ_JARXHY010000074.1 GCF_031127815.1 Pelagicoccus sp. SDUM812003
TTCACGTTAGCAAAAAAATGAGTAACTCAGGAACGATCAGATTCTTCGATTGGAATTCATTCCTAGGAACGTTCCTAGTCACGATTCTATGTGGTGTCGTGGTTTTCTGGTCGATCTACACACCTGAGTTCTTCTTCGAGGACGACGAGCCTCTTTTAGTCATTCTCCCATTTCTTTTCCCGGCGATGATCCTGTTCGCATGGTACAGAATGACCATAAGTGTAGATTTCTCTGGAATGATCGCATTCAGAAAGCTCTGGGGAAAGAAAGAGTACGAATGGTCTGACATCGTGAATATCCAGCTCATTGAAGATCCTACCCGATTCCTGTTTGGTCTGATCAAGATACGGAATCGGTATCTGAGTTTTGAGATGCAGGAGTCAGGAAAGAGAAAGAAGCACAAGTATTTAGCCAGGAAGCAGAACATCATCGATTTGATCACGATGATCGAAGTGGCCAGACCTGATCTTCTTCCAAGTCGTCAGAAAGAAATAGATGCTAACCAGTCAGCCCATACAACTCCAGCCAGCGCTCCGCGCTGACTTCCGCGTATGGCTTTCACGTT
>NZ_JARXHY010000075.1 GCF_031127815.1 Pelagicoccus sp. SDUM812003
CCCCTGAAAACGCCGACGTGGGCGAGATTGCGGTCACCGTCACCGCCACCGACGCCGCAGGCGCCACCGCTTCCGACACCTTCGGTATCAGCGTGGCCAATACCAACGACGGCCCCGTCGCCACCGCCATCGCCGACAAGTCCGCCACCGAGGACTCCGCATTCTCCCTCGACGTTTCCGGTAGCTTCTCCGACGTCGACGCGGGCGACTCCCTGACCTACTCCGCCACCTTGGAAAACGGCGATCCCCTGCCAAGCTGGCTCTCCATCGACCCGACCACAGGACAGCTCTCCGGAACTCCGGAAAACGCCGACGTGGGCGAGATTGCGGTCACCGTCTCCGCCACCGACGCCGCAGGCGCCACCGCCTCCGACTCCTTCGGTATCAGCGTGACCAATACCAACGACGGCCCCGTCGCCACCGCCATCGCCGACAAGTCCGCCACCGAGGACTCCGCATTCTCCCTCGACGTTTCCGGCAGCTTCTCCGACATCGACGCCGGCGACTCCCTCACCTACAGAGCCACCCTGGAAAACGG
>NZ_JARXHY010000076.1 GCF_031127815.1 Pelagicoccus sp. SDUM812003
TTCACGTTGGGCAAAAATAGATGAGAAACAGAGAAACAGAATGGTCTCTTCCCATGGTGAGGTTCTTTGGAGCTTTCTTCATACCTCCACTCTGCTCTACCTTGATTCTCACCATATCAACACTTCTTACTAGAGACTACGGCCCGGCTTTATTCGCGACATTCCTCGGCAGTCTCATGTTCTCAGCTGCCCCATCGGTCTTCTGGTTCGTTTCGATGGAGAAGATTTATGAAAGAAGCGAAAGAATTAGAAAGAGCAGAAATCGATTCACTCTAATCGGAGCATCCTTAGGAGCTGTATTCACGATCGCACTTTTCTTACTTATTCTCACGATTTCCGGTGGATTCAGTGATCTCGGATACATATTCAACCCACCCTACGTGCTCATAGGATTAGTATCAGGCTACGCTACTTCTCACGCAATTTTCCCAACTAATAAAGATAAGCCCAACCAGGCAGCCCATACAACTCCAGCCAGCGCTCCGCGCTGACTTCCGCGTATGGCTTTCACGTT
>NZ_JARXHY010000077.1 GCF_031127815.1 Pelagicoccus sp. SDUM812003
TTGTTGATGCGGAGCTTCGCTATGGCGCGCTCGTGGGAGGCGTCGTAGGCGTGATAGACGAGGTAGTCGGTGCCGTCGAAGGTGTAGGCGGAATTATGGCCGACGCCGTACCAGTTTTCGTCGCCTTCGAGGAGGAAGAGTGGGTAGGGCGGACTGGCCCAGTCCGCCGCTGGGCGCCGATGGAGCGGATGGGCGTTTTCGAATCCTGCAGCGCGGCGGTCTGGGCCAGACCGCCCTACCTTGGTCGTTCGGATGGAAAGCGTTCGCTTGCTACACTTGTATAAAGCTCACGAATACGGGTGTTTGTTGCCGAACGGGTTTATCGTCCTTCTTCAGGCGTCACCAGCTCGCCGACGTTGGGCCAGCCGTCGTCGGTCCAAGCGATCTTGTTGATGCGGAGCTTCGCTATGGCGCGCTCGTGGGAGGCGTCGTAGGCGTGATAGACGAGGTAGTCGGTGCCGTCGAAGGTGTAGGC
>NZ_JARXHY010000078.1 GCF_031127815.1 Pelagicoccus sp. SDUM812003
TCTCGCTTCCATTCGCACTCCGGGTAACGCCTTGGATGGTGGCGTAGGTGCATGTGGGAGTCCAGTCTCGAGCGCTGCCTACTTGTTATCGCATTTGGTTTGCCGGCGGTCCACCGCAGTCGCTCCGACTATGACATTTCGGGTCAAAGTTCATTTCCAGCAGATTGGCTCCTCCTGGCTGCCTAGGCCGCGTTGCGGAAGGGCTGGTAGGGCGTCCCGCTCTTCCATACCGCCACCATCGTGACGGCGATCCTCCTGGCGGTGGCGACGACCGCCTTGCGCTTGGCTATGGAGGCTCCGCGCTCGCATATCCGCATTCCCGACTGGCGCAGGTCGGAGTCCTTTCCGAAGTGTCCCAGCGCGTGCTGGGCGCAGTTGACCAGCAGCCTTCGCAGGTCGGCGTTGCCGGCCTTGGTTATCCTCAGCTGCTTCTCCGACTCGCCGGACTGGTCGATCCTGGGCGTGAGGCCC
>NZ_JARXHY010000079.1 GCF_031127815.1 Pelagicoccus sp. SDUM812003
GCTAACGTGAAGGTGATACGCGAGGGCCTAGGTTGTACGTGGTGAAAGAGTAGGGCAAGATACGTCCTTGCTGCGTCCACAACTCGGGCGCTTGGCTCGAGTTGTATCGACCGACTGGTTAGGTAATTTTTTAGATTCGTTCATATCCAGAATTCGCCAAGTACTCTACTTCTTCGATTCCTTCATTTCGTAAATGCTCGATCGCTTCCGAAATGAAAGAAGTCTCAAGGTCTTCCTTCGTCAGTATTCTTTCTTCTCCTTCATTTTCGATTCGCAAGAAATGTGCTGTTTCGTCGTCGATGTATTTTCGTGCTGTCAGCTTCTTTCCGTTTTCAGTGAACGTGTATATGTCGTATTCGTAGAAATAGTCGTAGTAACCTTCGGAGTCTTTTTCTCCGGCATCTATTTTGTGTTCTTTGGTTACTTTCATTTTCTACCTAACGT
>NZ_JARXHY010000080.1 GCF_031127815.1 Pelagicoccus sp. SDUM812003
CGAGCGATTCCAACGAGACCGAGAAGGCCGAATCCGAGAAGAGCGACGGTAGAACCAGTGTCTGGAACCTTGACGTCGGTATCGTGGCTACCGCCACCAGCTCCATTCGAGGTGATCTTGGAGAGAAGACCCAACGAGTAGACCTCTTCGTCAACAGAAGCTGTTCCATCAAAAGAGCCGGCTACTGACGAATCGAAAAGAACCGTGCCTGAGACTGACAATGTGTTGGCGTCGAACACAGGGTTCAGGATCAACTGGAAAAGGGCAGAGCCTGCACCAACCGTTGGATTGGAATCAATGGAGATTCCGCCAAATGATGGGCCAAGACCGGTAACGATGAAGAGACCGGTCAACTCGTTGATCCCACCAGTGGTGTTGTTACCAGCAAGTGAAGAGTGGAGGAAGGGAGCTCCGCCGCCTGTGGACGGAAG
>NZ_JARXHY010000081.1 GCF_031127815.1 Pelagicoccus sp. SDUM812003
GAAGGATCGTTGGCGACGGTGGCCTCTTCTTCTACGTCCAAGACATCATCGTAAAAGAGAAGTATCGAGGAAATGGATTCTCCAGATTGATAATGAATGATCTCCTCGAGTACTTGCGGGGAGTTGCCAAGAAAGGAGCTTTCATTGGTTTGTTCTCGGTAAAGGGAGTCGAACCACTCTACGAGTCCTACGGATTTGTCTCCAGACCAAATGACCAGTTTGGAGCTGGAATGTTTATCCCAGTTGAAAACCTAATGAAAATTAAGCAGAACCAGTCAGCCCATACAACTCCAGCCAGCGCTCCGCGCTGACTTCCGCGTATGGCTTTCACGTTCTGCAAAACAAATTTATGAATCCACACAGAGGCCTGCTCCACCACATGAACATCAACGTTTCTGACCTGAAACG
>NZ_JARXHY010000082.1 GCF_031127815.1 Pelagicoccus sp. SDUM812003
AAAGCGACCGCCGACGAAGACGGTTGGGCTCGCCTCGGCCCCGTCGGCCAGCACATCCAGAACCAAGGCTCCTTCGACGCCCGCAACTACGGATTTTCCAAGCTCAGCGACCTCTTCGCCGCCATCGACACCTTCGAAGTCAAGAAACAGAAGAACGGCCCCGGCACTATCCTCACCGTGCGCCTGCGAAACAAGTAGCCCCAAATGTCAATAGTAGCGGATTGACCCCTTTTCTTCCCCAGCGAACAGGCGTATAAGATTCTGGAAGCCACCGAGCTGTACATGGGTCGGCCTTATGATATTCAGTACGATTTCGACGACGAAAAAATCTATTGCTCCGAACTGATCTTCAAAGCCTTTCGCGATGTCTTTCACGAAGACCTAGGCGAAGTCGT
>NZ_JARXHY010000083.1 GCF_031127815.1 Pelagicoccus sp. SDUM812003
TGGTTGTGAAAGAGTAGGGTAGGATACGTCCTTGCTGCGTCCACAACTCGGGCGCTTGGCCCGAGTTGTATCGAGCGCCTTGTTCGACCAAATTTTCATTCTCTCTTCCGTATCCTTTATTCAATGCAGGATCACCTTTGGTTTTCTATGTCTGAATCCTTGAATTTCTGTACGAGTATTTTGAAACTCGAGATAGAAAGCCCGAGCATGCCGATTAGGGTTAAAGACGAGGATACCAGAGTGAGAGATCTTTGTTCGTAAACTGCAGACATGACTAGAAAAGCTGCCGATGCTCCAAGAGTGAATGATGCGATTGCCAATAGAATTAGGTGTCTTTTCATTTTCTTTTGTCGAACG
>NZ_JARXHY010000084.1 GCF_031127815.1 Pelagicoccus sp. SDUM812003
AGGGCGGGGCGTCGACCCGCCGCCCTGGCATGTCGCCTCAACGCGGCGACCTACAGCGGACGCGTGCGGAGGGGTATTGGATCAAAAACGAATAACGACTAATAAAAGTCCCCCCGCAAGCAGCGGGGCTTTCAAATCCTCATTCTAAACAAGCCGACCTCCCTCTGTAGGGCGGGGCGTCGACCCGCCGCCCTGGCATGTCGCCTCAACGCGGCGACCCACAGCGGACGCGCGCGGAGGGGTATTGGACCAAAAACGAATAACGACTAACGAAAGTCCTCCGCAAGCAGCGGGGCTTTCAAATCCTCATTCAAAACAAGCCACCCTGCCTCTGTAGGGCGGGGCGT
>NZ_JARXHY010000085.1 GCF_031127815.1 Pelagicoccus sp. SDUM812003
TGGTAGGGCGCGACGGCCCGGCGCGCCGCATTGCAGGATCCGTTCTTGTCGGCGCGCCCGGCGGTCGCGCCCTGCCTTGCGCTGGAGGTTCGGCTTGCTGGGCTATTTGGCGCATTGGTGCGGCGATATCTCTTTAGGATTTCATTGGTAGGGGGCGACGGCCCGGCGCACCGCATTGCAGGATCCGTTCTTGGTGGCGCGCCCGGCGGTCGCGCCCTGCCTTGCGCTGGAGGTTCGGCTCGCTGGGCTATTTGGCGCATTGGTACGGCGATATCTCTTTAGGATTTCATTGGTAGGGCGCGACGGCCCGGCGCGCCGCATTGCAGGATCCGTTCTTGTCGGCGC
>NZ_JARXHY010000086.1 GCF_031127815.1 Pelagicoccus sp. SDUM812003
AACGTGAAGGTCATACGCGAGGGCTAGGGAACCGTCGTGCTGGAGGTTGTGGAGATACGTCCTTGCTGCTGCCACAACTCGGGCGCTTGGCCCGAGTTGTATGGACCGACTGGTTCTCGGAACCAAAACCCATCGCTGCAGGATCAAAAACCTCAACGATAGCAACGTCTTCAGCCTGATCAATTTGTCGTGCTCGTTTCACTTGTTCGTCTGATTCCGTGTGTCTGGGCTCGAATCGTTCAGTCTCAACAACTTGTCTTGTTCAGTTGACTACGAAGACGCTTGCCGTGTGTCAGTTCGTAGATCGTCGCCATAGAAAGACTCTCGCTGAGAACGTGAA
>NZ_JARXHY010000087.1 GCF_031127815.1 Pelagicoccus sp. SDUM812003
GAGGGCAAGGCCAAAAGGTGGAGCGGGACCTCCGGGCACGCTCGTAGGTCGCATCCCTGCGCTCGCGCTGGAAAACGCGAGCCCAGAGGTCTCGCACCACCCTGGGACCCCGCACGCCCTCGCCTTCTACTCTCCAAACAACTTTTCGATCTCTCGTCGATCGCGCTTGGTGGGGCGGCCGAGATGGACGTCGCTTTCATCCCTTTGCCCACCGGGACGGCGGACTCTACCACGCAAAACGAGGCCACTACCCCAGCGGCCAATAGAAACAGAACGCGTCGGGACGCCGCGTCCCACCTAGTCGCGCCCAACCCCTAACTCTCCTTGTGGCCCGAAT
>NZ_JARXHY010000088.1 GCF_031127815.1 Pelagicoccus sp. SDUM812003
AAGGACTCCGACCTGCGCGAGTCCGGAATGCGGATCTGCGAGCGAGGCGCCTCGATCGCGAAGCGAAAGGCGGTGGTCGCCACCGCCAGGAGGATCGCCGTCACGATGGTGGCGGTATGGAAGAGCGGGACGCCCTACCAGCCCATGCGGCAAGCGGCGTAGACCTGGGAGAGGAATCGAATTTTGACCCGAGATGTCATAGTCGGAGCGACTGCGGTGGGACGAAAGCAACAACAATGCGATAACAAGTAGGCAGCGCTCGAGACTGGACTCCCACATGCACCTACGCCACCATCCAAGGCGTTACCCGGAGTGCGAATGGAAGCGAGA